>CAYTAW010000275.1:0-4995 GCA_964435675.1 uncultured Bdellovibrionales bacterium | reverse complement strand
ATCGAGATCATTCAAGTGCCTCATGTTCTTCGTGCGGTAAATCCCCAATACGCGTTCGAGTTGCTCGTAAATTATCCAGGCGGATTTTGGCTACTTGGTGCCGTGTTTCTCTGCACAACTGGGGCTGAAGCGCTTTACTCTGATCTTGGCCACTGCGGAAAAGAAAATATTCGCGTTAGCTGGATTTACGTTAAAACCGCTCTCATTCTCAATTATTTCGGTCAAGGTGCCTGGCTTATTACTAATCAGCAAGAGCATCTTCGCGGGCGAAACCCCTTCTACGCACTGATGCCCGACTGGTTCTTAATTCCGGGAATAATTTTAGCGACACTTGCAACTATAATCGCAAGCCAGGCGCTGATCAGCGGATCTTTTACACTTATCACCGAAGCAACGCGCTTATATCTTTTCCCAAAGGTCCGGGTCATTTATCCGACTAACATCCGCGGTCAGTTATATGTCCCACTTATCAATAGCTGCCTTCTAATCGGATGCATCGGCGTCGTTTTATATTTTAGAGAGTCGGCAAATATGGAAGCCGCGTATGGATTGGCTATCACCGTTGCGATGGTGATGACGACGGTGCTCTTTTCTGCCTATATTGCTTATCTTTCATATAATCGCACTGTCATTTTCGTATTTCTTGCCGTCTACCTACCCCTTGAGTCGTCATTTTTGATGGCGAACCTGGTAAAGTTCTCGCACGGTGGCTGGGTAACCGTTCTCATTGCCGGCGGAACCGCGGCCATTATGTGGATTTGGTTCCGCGGCAGTCAAACAAAGAAGAGATACACTGAGTTCGTCGACCTGACAGAGCGTCTTCCGCTTCTCACCGATCTGTCCGCTGATACGACGATTTCAAAGTATGCTACGCATCTCATCTATCTCACTGAAGCGCTTGTGCCAACTAAAATCGAGCAAAAGATAGTCTACTCACTCTTCCAAAAAGCGCCAAAACGAGCGGACGTCTATTGGTTCATTCACATTGAAGTGCTCGATGAACCATACGCCCTCGAATATTCCATATCGCCGATAATTCAAAATGTATCTTACAGGATAGACTTCAAGATTGGCTTTCGTGTCGAACCTAAGATAAACACACTTTTTAGAAGAGTTCTTGAGGAAATGGCCGGCAAGAACGAGGTCGATATCCTGAGCCGCTATCCGTCCCTGCGTCGGTATTCGATACCGGGTGATTTTCGATTCGTCGTTATCCGTAAATTTTTATCGACAGAAAATCAGCTCCCACTTTATGAAAAAGTTATTTTATCGATCTACTTTCTATTTAAGAAACATTTGAGTCTTACCGAGCAAGAAAGCTTTGGGCTCGATACCAGTTTGGTCACCGTTGAAACGGTACCGGTATTTTTGACTCCTCGCCGCGAATACAATCTCGTGCGTGCATAGGATGGATGATGACGCCGATGGAACCCCCACCGTCTTCACCGCTGCTCGCCATAGTCTTAGGGTTCATTGATAATTGTCTACTTCCAATTCTTACGGCGGCAGCGTGGATCACCTCAACCCTGACGTTCGCGGGAATGGCTGGTTTAATCTGCATTGATATCGGTTCATTCGCACAATCTGCGATTTATTTCTGGATTAAGGTGTATCTGGTAAAATGGCTCACTGCTCACGCACGGGGATAACCCGCCCGCGGAGAGACTATCCGACTGCTGACGACGAGAATGCATTACTAAGAGTAAAATCAGAACTGCCCGCGGTATACGCCAGTTCAGACGCAAAAAAGGGGGGCGAGCCAGCGCAAGCCGACCCGCCCCCCGGGATGGATAGGGTTATTTGGTCTCAGCTCTCGGTACGTTTACATACGGGAGCGGTACACCGCCAAGCATCGTTGAGGGCAGCGCACCGTCCCACGCCTCGGCAGTTACTAAGTTGATCAGACCGGGGTTACTGCCTATTTCTGCTTTCTGCTTCAAGATGGCAACCTCGGCTTCGCCCTTTGCTTGGATGGCCTTTGCTTCGGCGTTTGCCTCCTCCAGCTTGGCCTGCGCCTTGCCCTTCGCCTCTTCGACCGCCTTATCGGCCTCAATTTTTGCCTTGGCGAGCTCCTGCTCGGCGCGCGCCACTTCCGTTCGCGCAATGGCTGAGCGTTCAGCCGATTGATTGTACGAGTCATTGAAGCGGATGGAGATACCGAGACGCTCGAACTTAATTTCCCGGCTCTCAAACTCCTTGATCAAGCGCTCACTCACCTCTTTATTCAGAGACTCCCGATCGGCAATAATCTGATCCGCAGTTCGATGCCCGAATGCTTCGCGGAAAATATTCTCGATCGGATTTCTTAAGACGTTCTTGAAGTAATCTTCGCCATAGTTCTCAAAAACTGTTCGAGCGCTTTCTCGGGGCAGCCGAAAGGTAACACTCAACACGTTCTCCGGTGAAAGCTGGGAGTCCTTGGAGTATACGTCAAGCTTGATATCTTCGGTATGCGCTTGAATCGACAGTGGGGTAACTTTTTGCCACGGCCAGTGGAAAGCCAGGCCTTGATCAACTTCGCGGTCGATTTTACCAAACGTCGAGACGATACCGACATTTCCATTCTCCACCTCGCTTGTAGAGGTAAACCAAGCGCCGCTCAGGCCTACCGCCGCTGTCAGCGCGGTGATTAAACCCGCTCTTCCCCGCTCAACTGTTGCAGTATTTTCTGCACCCATAACTATTCCTTTCGCAAATGTTCAACCGAATGAGTGGCAACCCTACCACCAACAGCCTCGCCTCGTCAAATACTTTATGTATTTTTTTATATTTTTTTTCTATTTTGTACCTATTACTAGCATATTCTCTTTACCTTTATGACTACGGCAAATTCTTCTATTCAAGGCGCAAATACTCAAATTAATGAGATGTTTCTGTTCCACCGCAGCGTATGCCGCCTCTCCGCTTCAACTCGCTGCGAAAACATTTGCCCGTCCGCCTGCCGGAACTATTTTGTAGCATCAGCAGGCTCGGCAGATTACGGCTATTACCGGCAAACCCAGCTCGAATGCAGCGTTCGAGTGGATGCCATCGAGACAGTGGCACTTTAAGCAGTGAAACTCCGAAACAGATCGTCTTTTTTAGCCGGCTTTGTGCGGGATTCCATACGCGCCGCGAGGTTGCTAATAAGCTCCTCCGTCTGATCGGGAAATCGAATGTGCAGCGGCGCCCCATTTTCAAGCCAGTCCGATACAAACGCGATCGACGACGAATCCAAGGCAGCGAGTGTGGGGACACCCATTCTCCCCAGCGCTTCACTATTTGATTTTTGTTCAAACTGGAATCGCTGCGGCACCGCAATCATTTTTTTACCAAGAAATATCGCCTCCGAAGTCGCTTGAAAGCCGGCGCCCGTGATAATTCCTGAGCACGATTCGAAGCTCGTTAAGAATTCAGTTTCCGAAACCGGGTTGACCGACACATTCTTTTCAATATACCTGCCTTGACCATGCCGGTTGAAAACGTGCCATTCCGTGTTGGGAAACTGCTTGAAATAGCGCACTAAGTATTCATCGTTAAATGAAGGTAAATAAACCACATAATGTCCTTCATCGCGCGGCTGTAATTCTCTTACTGCCCTTCGAATTATAGGAGTCGTAATATCTTGATCGTATGGTTGGTAATGTAGGCCAATATGAACACTGCTCGGTGCCGCGTATTTAAATATTAACTCGGTCAAAATCGACCCCGGTTCGGCCCGTGGGGTCTTATGGCTCAAAAACGCTGCCTGATGACTGAGCTGCGCGGCCGGAACACCCGCCATCTTGGCACGCCATGCGGTGATCGGCTCAAAATCGTGCAGTACCCAGTCATACTGCTCTATTGGAATCGATGCGAGCTCCCGTAGTACACGCAGCTTTATTTGCGGAACGATCGTCTTGAAAAATGTCTCGCGAAAATCAATGCCACCTTGAGAGCCAAAGGAATAACTCAATCCCGCCAGCCGAAAGTCCGGTTCGATGGGCAGCGTTAAATTGCTCTCCGTGCCCGATATCAATACGTCAACTTCGGCGTGATTTCGAAGAATTGGTAGCACTTCCTGCGCCCGAGCTAAATGCCCATTTCCAGTTGCTTGAATTGCGTACAAAACGCGCATTGCACTCATGCGGCCCCTTGTAATAACAAGTCATCGTGAAAACGAGAGTGCGGAGGCATGAAATTACTCCGCTCGGTATCAGCGCTCTGGAGTGTATGCAGCACGAACCCCGGCGGATGCGCAAGCATTCGTGGAACATAGTAGCGGGCTAAACCTGGATGGACAAACGAGAGCGTGCGCTCAGTCAACACTGCCCAATGGCGAGTATGCTGATTGATGTTGTCGCTGTATCCCCATTTTCCCATCCACCACATACCGTCCAGGATCGGGAGTGTGCTTCCCATGGAAAGATTCAGCTCTCCCCAATGTGTATGACCCGAAAGGATTAAGTCTGTTTCGGCCGGAAAATTCGAGCGAATTGCGTCGAGATTGTGAACGAGTGCTATATTCGTCTCATCCGATGACATTCTCTCTGGAGCTCGTGGAGAGCCGAAGTACGCATCATCGATCCCGTAAAAATTCAACCGCCCACCACCCCAGCAAAACTCGAAGTTCGAGTTTGTTATGTCGCAAAATCCTGCACTTTCGATACGCTTCGAAATATACTCGGGCACTCGCCCATGATAATCGTGATTTCCCTGAACAAACAAGGAATGGCGACACTCGCTTGCCAAATCATTCAAACATCGTAGCGCCGTATCACATAAGTCATCTGGAAGTTTGGTAATTGCATCGCCGGTAAAAGCAAGAATATCGGGGTGACAGTCGGCTGCGCGTAGCCAGCGCGCAAGGGTCTGCAATTCCAATATTGGCCTCGGATCGTCCTTCAAGAAATGTACATCGGATAAATGCAGGATGGTTTTGCCTTCTAATCCCGGATGAAGGTTTTCGATGGGAACAGAGAAAGTATAGACATTGCTCCAGCGCGAAATTGAGATTTGCTGTTCGCTTTCTTGTGC
>CAYTAW010000274.1:0-5031 GCA_964435675.1 uncultured Bdellovibrionales bacterium | reverse complement strand
AGTCATTTAGATCCCGGTGAGCGGGAAAAAATTCAACACGACTTTTTTCTCGCATTCGGCTATCAGACTGAAGACTAAAAGCGCGGGGAAGATTGCGGCTATTTGTCTTCCTTTTTTCCCGAAAGCGAAGCTTCTAGTTTCTGCTCAGCTTCGAACGCTTCTGCCGGATTTTTATAGGCATAGGTCGGCCATGCCATTCCCATTTCGTTCATAATCTTGGTGCCGAATCTGACTTCCGCTTCGGGATGTTCATTAAGCGGATTGGACGCCGTGTTATTCCAGCTATAGGTCATGTGGAGCTTACTGCCCTTCGGAAGCGGTTCGGGCTTTTCATAATTATATACGATTTGCAACTGATAATCCCACTCGGGAATGTACATGATCAGCCGGGGCGCTTTACCAGGCTCCTCTATGTATGCGCGGAAATCATGGCCACGCAGATGCATATGCGGGCGTAGACTTAATAACTCGGCATCGGCGAAGTATTCGAGCGTTTTTGTGAGAGTGAGCGTGCTGTTCGGTTGGATCTTGAGCTCGCGTAGGGACGGCGCGCCAGAGCGCGTAATCACTTGCTTTCCGTATGCGTTATCGGGGACAGCCGAGGCGAATTTCAGAGCGACCGCTTCTCGACTTTTTACTTCGCAGCGGTCATTTGGGGTGTAGTGACACTCGAAGACGATTTCGCTGCCTCGTGGAATCAAAACGCCGTGCTCTTCGGAAAACCTTAGCGCGGTGTGACTCGGCGTGTAATTTCCGATGAGAAATAGCTGGCGTTTCATTCCGGGGCCATAAAGACGAAACACTTCGTCAAATTCTTTAGGATCCACTCCTAGTTCGCGCATGGCGTACGCCTTCGCCATGCGGTTTACTAATGGATTCTCTAATACTGCTGAATTGACAGGTGGAACGATAAAGACGTTGATATGATGGACGACTTCCGGCGACATCGCCCGGACCTCCGATGCGACTAACCATTTATCTTCGCCGAAATCGGTTTGAACGCGAAAGTGCTCATAGGGGAGAACTCCCGATTTGGGCACGACATAGTACATTTCATTTTCATTCTTGCTGACCGGCGTCATGTAGACGATTTCATCTGGATTTGAAAGCCGTGACTCGGTTACTGTTGAACTCGTTTTTATTTGGTACGGCTCGGCGGAATTGCCTACCGGTGCGTTCTTTTCGGCCCACTTTCTAAACGCCCATATTTCATTGACGTCGAGCCTTGAATCATTTGAAAATTCTCCGTATCGCGGATCCGGGCGCCAGGGTGGCATGTACCGTTCCCCAATGCGCTCGGCAAGAGTTGTTGATGAGCCTGCAATTTCATCAAAATGCGTCAAAGGAATCTTTGAACCGACATCGCCGGGTCGGTGGCAATACGTACAGTGCTTCTCGATAAGAGGGCCGATGTCGTCATTAAACGTCGGATAGATAGCGGGGAGCGTTGGGCGGTCAATAAAGCATCCCTGGGGTTCCGTTACCGACTCCTCTATCGGCTTATCGTCGCGGATCGCGTTTAATACTTCGCGCAGATAATCGTTGCGCGCGCTGGGCATCGATCCGCGCACCTGGGATTTGTCGTCGATTGCACCGCGATAAATTAGTTTGTATTCGCTATCAAGAAGAAACACCTCGGGCGAACGTTCAGCGTGGAGCGCATCGGCAAGAATATGGTTAGGATCGATGATGAGCGGAAAATGTGCGCCATAGGTTCTAGCGAATTGCTCGACTTTTTCTTCAGACTCATCTGGTTTAGAGAAGACGGCGATTGTGTTGAGCTGAATCTTCTCGCCAAATTCGCTCTGCAGCTCATTTAGCTTCTCGACGGATCGCGCAGCGAGCGGGCAATTCGAATTGACGAACACCAGCGCGGTATGCGCCGCCTTACTGTGCAACGCTGGAGAACCACCAAGAGCCTGTGATTTTGGAAGCACGTCAGCAATGACTTTTGAATAGGCGCGCCAGTCTTCGGTCCCATTTCGGAGGGGCGACGCGGGACTAAGGGTGTTAACCACTTGCGGTAACGGCGCGGGCGAACTGGTGGCAAAATTGTCGCAACCTGCACCGACAGCCATGCCTGAACCCAGCAGTGCCACGCGAGAAAATGGGGAATTGAAAAGCGATCTAAAGGCTTCGGTGAACATATTGATTTAATGATATTTTTTCGTTTAGGAGGGGCACCTAACCGTATTGTAAAACGGTGTAATAGTCAAGCTGGGGCTGATCGGCAAACTGGTCAAATAGCTAAAAATCTTTCAAAAATCACCTTACGCTTTTCCTGCCCCGAGACAGTACAGGGGTATATACCATTTCTCTAACAGATTATCGTCCCATCCTTAACTGAAAAGGACTGACAGAGATCTACGTTAAATTCATAGAAAAAATCTCGTTGTTTCGAAGTTTTAGGCGGGGTGATTGCTAAAGTCACACCGGCGATCGACCGATCTCATTTATGGCCGCGAGATCAGGACAATCGGCGAGTGCCCACATTTATTAGATTCAGAGCGAATGCAGCCTCAAAATCCAGCTATTCTTGTGGTCGATGACGTTCCCAATTTCCGGGAAATCGTCAAAGGCATGCTCAATGAGCTTGGCTATACCAACATAGTCGAAGCGGGCGATGGCGGTGAAGCTCTCGAGAAAGCAAGCGGCCAGAGATTTGATTTAGTAATTTCGGATTACATGATGACGCCGAAAAACGGCATTGATCTATTGATGGGATTGCGCGGAAATCCCAAGCTCGCAAAGACTCCATTTATTATGGTCAGCGCAATTGATGAAATGGATGTGGTTGAGTCGGCAATAATTCTTGGTGCTACAAGCTATTTACCAAGACCGATTTCTTTTAATACCTTACGCAAGCGTGTCGACGATATCTTGAATCCGACAGGCCCCGGACGGTAGGAAAATATTTTCCAGCCTTCCGTCTGAGCTCGTCTATTGTGTTACGCTTGCGTTTCTTCGACGCTAGTGCTGTGTCGCAGCAAACGACCGGCGTGCGTCTCGCTGCTGGCTTCTCCTAATACATCAGAATCCTACACAGATTGAATACAATACCCAATTTGCCTGAACGCAGTGACCAAAAGGAGCCGCTTAAAAACATTCACTGTAGGAGGTGGAGCATTCTCAGATGTGAAGGAACGAAGGGCAAAATGCGCTGCATTGGGCAGACTATCTGTATGGAGCAGCTCCGCCGGAGCGCGCGATTAGAGAAGAGCGCTTAACCGCAGCCGGAGGATAAATGCCTAAGCATTTTTCGTACTTGATACCCTTGTTCTGCATCGTTGTCGTAGAATGTATCGCAATTACGGATGCCTATGCCGGAATCCTCGATCAGTACGAAACTCCGCACCTTACCTGCAACGGCGTCCGCGATCGCGCAAAACCTCTCGCCTCAAAAATCGAGGCGTTGGAGAAAGAACTCAACAATCTTTTGGGAGAATCCAAGAAAATTGATAGCGATAGAGAGCGCTTGATTGCAGAGATTGACGCGTCAGAAGATAAACGTTTTGAGATCGAAGGACGCCTGGACGAGTTATACGAACTTCCGGAAAGTAAGGCGGTAAACGCGGAAATAAATAAACTTGAGAAGCAGCATGAATCGTTGTTCGATCAAGAAAACGCTAAGTGGGATCAGATAGATCAGCTCGATTTGCGCGTATACAACGAAATTCCCGTATTGCAAAATGATATCGGTGGCAAGCGTATTCAAGCCGGTGTGGAATTAGAGAAGTTCCGTATTCCTATCGAAGAGTGCATTTCGAGGTGCGATACGCTGCTGAATACGCGCGAGCTTGCCGAGCATGTAAACCACACCCGCTCGCCAGAAGATCTGCGTGAGGTGGTAGCCCAAACCTTATCAGCGGCCGACCAAGATATTGAGAAACTCATCGCACTGCTCAAAGAAGGTGATATCGATACGTTCAAACAAAAATTCAGCGACCTGCAGGCGCTGTTCAACGAAGCGCTACAGCCTTTCTTCGAAACGAATGCCAGTCATGTTCTGCGCCAGCCAGTAAAACAGATGAGCGGCAATTTTAAACTGCTGAAAAAGAATATCGGCGCTGGAATCGGGAAAAATTCCGCCAAGATAGAGCAAACGCTGCAGAGGTTGAAAGACCAGATTCAAAAATTAGCGGAGAAAAATAAAACCTTCACCAAGCAGGCATATCGCAAAACGGCGCAGATTATCATGGACAACAAAAAGTTTAGAAAGAATCAGATTGCCGAGTACTATCGTCGGACCTGCAATACTAAGTTGTAATCCGCGCTGCGCTAAATCCAGAAACGTAAATCAAATTAGTAAGTTGCCGCTTCATTCGGCCTGATTTTACCAGTCGGTCGGGCTATGTTAGCGAATGCCCCTATTCTATAATTACGCGGGATTAAAGAGATTTATATGACAATTCATCAAGTACAAGCGGCTGATCTCTCGGGGCTGGAGCGGGCTATTGCACAGCCGGCGCAGCGGCGCGTCCTAGCGCCACTACTGATCGATGCTCATTTGCAAGCGATTATTTCGCTTATTTCTTCCCATCAAGTTTTGGTTTTGAATGCTGGCACCGGCATGGGAAAAACGCTCGGATTACCTCCGGCAATTTTCGAGCAGATGGATTTCGAAAAGATTATCGTCACGGCGCCAAAACGAATACTGGTAAAAGAGGGCGCACTTGGAATCGCAAGTCGGTACGGACTTGAGGCAGCGAACGATTTAGTCACGTACCGATTGAAGCATGATGACGAACATTTCCGTCCGAATGCGCAAATTGAATTTCGAATAGATCGCTCGCTGCTTAATGAACTCATGGATCACGAGTCCCGGAATTACTTGCCGAAGGGGCTAATAATCGTCGACGAAGGCCATACGAATACATTGGATAATCTCCATCTTTTGCAGCTCCTTCGAGAGCGGTTGCCGTTCAATCCGGAAACTAAGATCGTGCTCAGCTCAGCAACGCTGGACGGTAAAAAAATGCAGTCGCTATTCGGCGAGGCTGCAGTGTATGCGGCGCATGAACAGGCATTTCC
>CAYTAW010000273.1:4759-5037 GCA_964435675.1 uncultured Bdellovibrionales bacterium | reverse complement strand
CTGCAGCGCCGAACCCTCCCCCGCCAATTGCGCCCCCTATATACGCACCGGCGGTAAAGCCGTTAATCGCCCCGCTGATGGGATCCGACTTTCCCCAATTTGAGAGAACTTTATATGCCCCATACGCGGCGCCAACCGCGCCGAAAAGCTGCGACGAAACCGACGCCTCCGGCGCGAGACCATTTGCGGTCGCGCCTGCCGCTGCTGCTGCCGCGCCACGGCTTGTAAGCACGACTCTTTGTGGCGAGGGTGCAGCCGAATTTGAAACCGATACCCCG
>CAYTAW010000273.1:0-4749 GCA_964435675.1 uncultured Bdellovibrionales bacterium | reverse complement strand
ATTCGAAGGTGCTCCGATCTGAAAGCAATTGGTCAGGGACTCCGAGCGTATTAGATGAGCCTTGAAGAAGAGACTCGCGCACGGACTCGTATGCGTAACGTTGAGCTATGTCGCCAAGATCTTCTATCGATATATTCCTTGCGGACGCGCGCCCCGCTTGCGAGGAGTATGAGCTCATACGATCGGTAAGATCGTTGACTGACTTTGAAAACGTGCGCATGCCGTTGAGGATTCCCGTACCGGCGGCGCGGTCGGCCGTTGCTTGTCGGGTTGCGCTTGATACGATTTGCTTAGAGGCCTGGTAGGTCGATGTAGTGTTGGAGATCAACGCAGAGAGTGCATCGGGAGTCGCTATGAATACGGAGGAAAGTGCCCGAATGTTTTCGGGTGAGCCCTGAATTATGGGCGTAATCGCACGCTGGGGCTCGGATAGGCGCTGCGGTAGGGGCAATCGATTCAGTACGGGCAATCTATGCAGTGCGGGCAATCGCTGCG
Organism: uncultured Bdellovibrionales bacterium; assembly: GCA_964435675.1. Taxonomy (GTDB): domain Bacteria; phylum Bdellovibrionota_C; class UBA2361; order UBA2361; family CAYTAW01; genus CAYTAW01. Next base: position 4,254 of record CAYTAW010000273.1, on the reverse strand, counting down.
AAGCCGATAATACCTGGGAATTTGGTAGGGGGCCGGACAACGGAAGCGCCGCTTCGAACCCTGTCTTTGGTAGTGAGTTATTGATCTCCGCCGTACCTAATGCTGCCATGTATTCTCCAATCAATGTGTGAAAAGTTGTTGCGTGATACGGCAGCCCGACTGCGCGTGCGCAACCACGTATATTCTTATTTCGTGAATGATGGAGAAAAGTTTCCGGAGATATCAGCCCCGCATGCAGGCAAAGAGCATTCTTCCGTAATTTGAGCGGAAGTGCCCTGTTGCATCGTCATCCGTTCCGAGCCGCTCAATCCGGGAAAAACTCGAATTGTCGCGCACCCAGCGCTCGATATGCTGATCGTCCCAGCCCGGGAGCGATTTTGCGAACCAGCGCTCGTGACCTTGGCCGGTATCGAGAAACAGGACTGACTTCGTACATTGATCGAGGAGCCGCATTAATACCGAGGCATTTTTCGGATCGCGGCGCCGAAGATAATGGTGAAGCACACTCATGCAGGAAACCACGTCAAATTGTCCACCGTAGCTCTCCAGCGCGGCAAGGGCATTTCCCTGCATGATATGTGTTCGATCCAAGTTGTACGCGATCTCGCCGACGCGAATCGCTCGAGGATCGAGTTCGACCCCTTTTACCTCAAACCCGCGTTTTTTCATTTCTGCGACGAACCAGCCGTAACAGCTTCCGACATCTAGATAGCTGAGAGTGGTCCCCTGTCTCTCGACGCGGGTATCGATAAAGCCGAGCATACGCTCCAGTCGGTCAGTACACTTTCGAATCCGTATCCATTCTTTTGAAAGTTCCGGTGCGTCTACGGGCTGATAGAGAAGTTTACTCTTCTTAGTCCACGCGACCTGCTGCACAGCGCGCTGCAGAGGGGTCTCGACGGCGTAATAGCGCGTAAAAACGGGAATTTCCACGATTCCGCAGCGCTGCGCAATGGCAGCGCGATGATGGCCGTTTACCACCTGGAAGTAGTCCGAGTTGCGCAGAGGACGGGCCGATACAGGCTTCCCTGTGTTAATGAGTGAAAAATTCCGTGGGTCATTTTTTACGCGCTGGTAATTCTCGATAAAGTGGCGCGCGCGCCGGGCGATCTCCTCTTGTTCGAGCGGCGCGTTTTTCTCGAAGGCGGCGCGGCGCGCGTTTTCATAGTAGGGAGTTCTCACAAACATTTCCTGGTGAAACAGATGTTCCCCCTGGCGGTCATACGCGTCGAGTAGTTCTGCATGCGGCGAACGCGCTATGGGTGTTGACGGACGCTGCAAATGACCGATACGTAGCGCATACGTTTCCGCATCGAAACCGGCTTCGCCGCCCATCAGGAGTTTATCGACAGCGATCGGTCGTGAAAGTCTGTGCAGCAGCATAGTCGTCCGGTGAGGAGAAATAAGTTTCCTGAGATGCTTCGAATGTTGCATAAGAAAAGGCACGAGCATCGATTCAGAGTCTCCTCAATAACTGACAATAGGATACAATTTTGCCACCAGTTTCCAGTCATCCCGCCGCTTTCGGCGGTTTCCGGTATGCTTTTGGTTGAACGGGGTGCGCGCGTGCAGCACACTCATTTTTGGATTAAATACCACACGGAGCTTACCAAGTGCGCGGCCGAAAAATGTGCCGTGGTCGACCGCCTTGAAGCGGGAATCCCAGCCGACCGCGGCAACGCGCTCGGTCACACCGATAAAAAATTGTGGAACCTTATTGTAGCGCTTAAAACTTCCGATGCGCTCGTCTGTGTACGCGGGCGGGGAGCCGTGTGCGAGAAAAATCTTTCCGCCCGGGCCACTCATCCTGAAAAACGGCAGGTTAATCAGCCATCCACCCATGATATCAATTGAACGGTTTTGCTCCATCGCCGCAACCGCGGCGCGTAGGTTAATGCCGCGATGGAATACAAAATCGTCGTCGAGATTAAGAAAATAACGCGTCTTTACGCGACTAAGCGCTGCTGCGCGTCCAGCGCCAGAACCACTGTCATAAGGAAGCGCAATCGTTTCTGCGCCGGTATAGGCGAGTGGATGACGGCTGTCATCGGCGACAATTATTGGTATCGAAGGATAGAAGACCCTGACGCTCTTAATCAGCCGCCGCGCCATTTGAGGACGTTCGAACGTTTTAATAATTATGGTCAGCTGTGAATCGAGCGAATGGTCGGGAAAGTCGGGATGACTGCGGGAAAACGCGTGGATCAATCCGAGTTGCGTCCGGATCAGCGCGCCGTGGATCCATCCGGCCGGGCGCCCAAGACGCAGAGTGATTATTAAACGGTAAAACGGCGAATGGGTGTCGAGATGTTTGCCGAGAAAATCCCTAAACATAGTAGTGGAGCTGGTAAGCGCTGATTCAATGATGACGTGATTATATTAAGCAGGCGTATCGTTTGCCATCGAATAATTCTACGCTTAGTAAGTACGTATTATTCCAGGATAGGCGCTATCGTTACGAATTTACCGTCCTTAATTGTCTTGATGCTGAGCATTCCGGGGAATACGCCATTCTTACCAAAGCGCGCATCGAATCCCGCTTTGACGCATTCGGAGTCTCCGTTGCACTCTTTAACTTTCCCGGCGATTAGTGATGCTGCGAGCAGTGGGAAAACCTCGATCGCTTCAGCGCCGTTAGTGAGCGGATAGCTATAAATCAATCCCTCGCCAGCCGGGCCGACAACTCTCAGCACGTCCTCCGACTGCGCGGAATAAACCGAGAATACTGGCAGGTCGGTAATTCCGATCGCCTTTATCTCCTTTAAGAGTCCTGCCATCAGCGGGAACGCATCGGGAACAAAGAGCGCTTCTGGCTTTGCGCTCTTTATCTTGAGCGCGATCGCTTTTAATTCGCCGATATCGTCACTGGTATACGCATAGGTGGCTTGAACGGTTCCTTTGAATTCACGTTTGAATGCCGTCTCATGGGCGCGGCTAAACTGATTTTCTTTAAAAATAATACTCACGGATTTAATTCCGCGCGTATTCACTTCTTTCGCTAAATAGGTCGACTCCTGCTCAATACTATCTTGAGTTGAGTACATCCGTCCTCCCGAGAGGGCGAATACGGCCTCTGGCGCGCTGCTCGGCAATACCGCTATCTGTTTCTTGTTCTTTAACATTGGCGCAATCGCCGATTGCGGGGAGCCGCACCAGGGACCGATAAAGAAATTAATATGATCGAATTCGGAAAGTTTCTTGTAGGCGGCTACCGCCTTTTGCGGATCGCAACCTTCATCTTCGAAGACAAAGCTGATCCGATCATCGGTGAGCGAGGAGATTCGCGGGCGCATCTTTTCTCCATAGCGGGCAAAAGGGCCTGTTAATGGGAGCATTACGCCAATCTTAAAAGTCTTGGCTTCTTCGGCGAATGCCGACGAAACCGTCGCCCCTGCCAAAAGAAAGATAAATAATGAAATGCAAAGATTTTTCATATATGTCACCTCAAGGTATCTAAAGGCAATTAGAGTAAAGATGAGGGCCTCTGGCAAGAGTAAGGCGTCGTGGCACGGCCCCGGTAGTTATGTATATGGAAGTGCGCGATCGGTGGGTAGTTTACTACGAGAGCAAGCTCTCGTTAAAAATGCGTCCCGCAAGGGAACGCGCTACCGTCTACCTTCTAAATATAAATAAGGTAATGGTCGGGCTGACAAGATTTGAACTTGCGACCTCTCCATCCAGGGACAAATCGCTCGCTAGCTCGCGATTAGACAGTGTTACGCATTTTACTACGAGAGCAAGCTCTCGTTAAAAATGCGTCCCGCAAGGGAACGCGCTACCGTCTACCTTCTAAATATAAATAAGGTAATGGTCGGGCTGACAAGATTTGAACTTGCGACCTCTCCCACCCCAAGGGAACGCGCTACCAGTCTGCGCCACAGCCCGACACCGAAAAATATTATCTGACTTGCCCTTGGGGTGCTAGGGTCACAACGCTCTCGCGTTGTGGCGGTGCTACGTATTTTATTGCGTTCGCTCCGCTCTCGCTAAAAATACGTCCCCAAGGGAACGCGCTACCAGTCTGCGCCACAGCCCGACTTATCAACGGTGCCTGAGCCTTGGGGAAAAGCTCAGCCAATAGGTCCGCCGACAATTGGCTGAGTATACTCAAGATAATCTTTCGAATCCAGCGCCGCGCCGACCCTAGATCTCCCTGGCAAAAAGAGTTATGCTTCCCCGCACTTGTGGGCCCATAGCTCAGTTGGTAGAGCGCTACAATGGCATTGTAGAGGCCAGCGGTTCGACCCCGCTTGG
>CAYTAW010000272.1:3974-5056 GCA_964435675.1 uncultured Bdellovibrionales bacterium | reverse complement strand
GTGCACCACCGAGAAATCTTTACTCCCAATGAGGCGATTTTTTCGTCGTTGGAAACCCAAACGCCTGTTTTACCCTTGACCCGCAGTGCGGCGACGCCGAATTCGCCCAATGAATCAATAATTGCCTGCTCCAAGCTGCGCATGTACCAGCCCACATCAGTCTTAAAATCGTGGAGATCGATAATTGGGTACGCGACGAATTGTCCGGGGCCGTGAAAAGTGATGTCGCCACCGCGTTCTATATCGAAGAGTTCGATTGACTGCGCTCGAAGCTCTTCAGCATCGGTCAGCAGCGTGTCGTCGCGCGAGGAGCGTCCTCGCGTGATAACGGGAGGATGCTGGGCGCAGAGTAAAACCGGCTCGGCCCGGCCGTCGATAAGGGCGCGGTGACGAGAGCGCTGGATCTCCAGCGCCTCTGCGTAGGGGACTACCCCGAGATCGAGCAATGACACTAAAACAGGTTCAGCTGAAACAGATTGAGCCGCTCGATTCAGTTTCGTCATGCACGTACTCGCCACAATCCGCTTCTGGTATCGCTTGGGCGGAACTCTAATACACAACCGCTCGTTGCATGTTTAGAAATTGATCGGACGGCCCAAAGCGAGTGCCATTGCCTCCATTACCGACTCGCTTAGAGTTGGGTGAGGATGCACGGTATCGACAACGCTGGCCGCGATTCCTTCATGGGAACGTATTACTGCAGCCTCCGAAATCAATTCCGAAGCTTCTGAGTGCAAAATGTGCACGCCAATTACTTCGCCGACATCTTGATCGATAATTACCTTGATAAAACCGTCGGCTTCACCCATGGCGATGGCCTTTCCAATTGCCGAAAACGGGATTTTTCCGACGCGAATTTTGAGACCTTTTTCTTTCGCGGCTCTTTCAGTTAGGCCCACCGACGCTACCTGCGGTTGACAGTACGTGCATCCTGGGATGTTGTCGTACTTCATTGGGTGCTTTGACTTTCCTGCGGCGACTTCTGCGGCTACGATCCCTTCATGGCTGGCGACGTGTGCCAAAAGTGGCGGTCCAACGACGTCTCCAATCGCGTAATGATTAGCGACAGAGGTGCGCATTAG
>CAYTAW010000272.1:0-3964 GCA_964435675.1 uncultured Bdellovibrionales bacterium | reverse complement strand
TCGTCGACCTTGATGAAGCCGCGATTAAGTTCGATGCCCACATCTTCCAGGCCGAGATTCTCTACATTTGCCATGAATCCAATCGCGACTAAACAGCAATCGCCGCTCCATTGCTCCTCGCCTGTCTTGGTTTTAATTACCGCGCTGACTCCGCCTGGAGCTTTCTTCAGATCGTTAACGGCTGCACCGGTCTTGATCGTCATGCCCCGCTTAACGAAGATTTTTTCGAGCGACTGGGCCACTTCGGTGTCTTCAACGGGAAGAATTTGATCAAGCATCTCGACGATAGTGACTTGTGTGCCGAGTGTACTCAGGAAGTACCCGAACTCGATGCCGATTGCGCCCGCGCCGATGATTAAGATCTTCTTTGGCTGGCGGCGGCAATCCAAAAGGGTGCGGTAATTGTGGAAGAATTCGCCGTCAGCCTCAATTCCCGGCAGCATGCGCGCGCGTGCGCCAGTGGAGATGATTAAGTCCTTATATGCCAGCTCGGTAATTTTTCCTTGCGCGTCCGTGACCGCGAGTTTATTGCCTTTCAAGATGCGGCCATTACCGGTGACTACTTCGACATTATTTTTCTTCATTAAATAGGTGACGCCGCCGGAGAGTTTTCCGGCGACATCGCGCGAACGGCCAATGACGCGCGGATAGTCGACGGTTGGCTTTGTCGCGCTCAAGCCGAATTCCTCGGCACGGTGAATATCGTGATAGAGCTGCGCGGAACGGAGCAGCGCTTTCGAGGGTATGCATCCCCAGTTCAAACAAACGCCGCCGAGCGCTTCGCGTTCAACAATCGTGACTTTCCGTCCGAGCTGCGATGCGCGAATTGCCGCCACATAGCCGCCTGGCCCCGAACCGAGCACGATTAAATCTTTCTGTTGGACGCTCATAGCAAATCTCCTTCGCAAAAATCAGGCGGTACTATAGCAGAAAGCCTAACCGGGATCGACAGCCCAAATACTCGGCTTTTCTGGATAAAACGGGCAATTTCGTGTCTCTATAGGGACGCTGGATAGCCGCATCTAGATGATATCGTGCGGCAGCCAATTGGGAAACAGCCGCTGAGGAACTTCTATCGAGACCGGCGCGCCACCCTTGGGATGGCGGAAAGCGACTGAATAGGCCATCAAGTGTAGGTTCTGCGAGTGCGCGCCCCCGTAAAAATTGTCGCCAATTATTGGAATTCCAAGATTGGAGCTGTGCACGCGGATTTGGTGTGTTCTTCCCGTATGTGGTTCTGCTTTCAGGTAGGTCGTCGGCGAACCCGTGAGCGGGTGGGGGCGCTCGGCAAGTTTGGTAAAGACCGTACGAGCAGATTTTCCCCCCTCACTAACGACTTTTCTAAGCACGGCGTGACGCATGTCTTTTCCGATTGCGCCCTGATGATCGTGCGTCTCCCAATCCATGTGTTCGGCTGTTCCCAGTAGATAAACTTTCTTTACCGCGCCGTATTCATAGAGGCGTTGGAGTGGTTTGTGCGAGCATTGGTTCTTGCTGATTAAAATCACTCCACAGGTCGACATATCGAGCCGCGAAGGGAGATGGACCGCCCCCGCGACATGGCGCTCAACATACGCTTTTACATTGTAGTACTTCTGTTCTTTTCCCGGATTAGTCGGAAGCTTTGCCGGTTTAAAGAGGGCAATTAGAAATTCATCTTCGAATAAAATGTGGTCAGTGGAAAATGCGGGGAAATAACTGGCAGCGTCGGCAATTCTGAAGCGCGGCTCGTAATACTCAAGCTTGCATGGCGTGGGCAAATCCATCTCGTCATTAACTTCAATGCCGTTGACGAAGACGCCACCCCAGCGCACCCGCTCTGGAATCTCCTCGTGCGGCAGATGCGGGAGGCCGACGCGCAGCGCATTGAAGAGCGATCCGGGAATTGTATCGGCCGAATGGAAGAGCCAGCAGTGATAAATACTGGAAAACGAATTTTCAATGCGCTCGGCGCAAAATGAATTTTCCACGGGAACGGAGTCCCCGGTATCGGAAGGTCTAGTTGGCACAGTGTTATTTTTTAGTACGATTCGCTTCGTAGGTCGAGATCGCCTGCTTTAGCCGCGACAGGCGGTCGATGAGTTCATACGGAAGCAGAGCCGGGCTAATGGGAACGCCCGTACCGGTTCCAAAACCTTTCTCGAGTTGACGGAGCTTTTCAAGCGCTTTTCCCTGCATCAGGCGCGCAAGCTTTGTTTGCAACACGGCGCGGCGCTGGCTGCGAATTTCGACCAGTCGCTTTAAATTTCCGAGTTGAGATTCGGACAGCGGTGGCAGGTCTTGCGAATTGTCACAGATGGGCAATTCGCTAAACGCGTTATCGGGATAGCTCTCCCGGAGCGAAACCATATCGGCCAGTGCGATTGCGCCGCTCTTGAGCGTTACCAACGCGGTCACCAGCGCCCCAGCCTTTTTGTCCGCCGATGAATAGGGCACCTCGACGATTACCGACTGCTCGTCGCGCTTAGTGGGCGCTGCGACGTGCACCTGTCTCGTCTCGGTTTCGGAAACAATTATTCCGATTGCAGCCTCGAATTCCCCGTCAACGGGAACGATCAGATGCGCTTTATCATCGGCGGATGCCTGCGAAACGCACATGAGTAAGGCGACGAATGCGCCAGCCAATAGTTCGAGTGTCGAATGACGGCGCTTCATTTTTCCTCGCTCATTTGGCTTACTAGGGATTCAAGCAGCGCGATCGCTTGTTCGTATTGCGCTAAATCGCGTTCAAGGCTTGTCGATTGCCGTACATAACGCTCAAGGCGATCTTGGATGTTTGAATTCTCCGGATCGTCAATTGAAGCCAGCGCTAAATTCGGCAGGCATGATCTGCGTAGAGTGTACGACGGGGAGGTGATGATTGCGCCGTCGCTCATCGTTATCACCGCCCAATACTTCAGTTCGACCAGCGGGGCGTGGATTGTTGCATTGTGTGACAATTCATCGGACCCTTCTACTGGTCCTTCGAGAAGATTCGCATCTAACAGCTTCCCATCTCGCACTACAAAAAGGCGCTCCCGCGCGACAACGCCCGATATGTCCGAGAGATCAAAGCTCAGGATCATTGGTGTTCCTGGATCAGGAAGCTCCGCGCTCTTAATTGGCGAGTGATGAATCGCGGCTTTATTTTTTTCCGCGAATGCCGGCGCTGACAGAATGGCCGCGCAACCGAGCGTGGCGGCGAGTATCCGCGCCGAGGTAATCAACTGCCGGTAAAAAGCAATTCGCTTCATTCCTTCGCTCCTACACTCCACGTTCCTTTTTCGCCGGTGACGACGTTGATGACTTCGCCCGATGACGAGCCGTCTTTTGCGTCGCCGCGAAAGTTAAGGATCATCCCGTTCGCGGCAATTTGTATAGCCTGCGAATCAGCTTCAGGGGTAACCAACTGCGGTGTGAAACCCTGCATCCCGAGAATGACGATAATACCGCGGTCGCCGCCGAGAGAGATCATCGCCAATGGAATTTCTCCGTCAACGAACATTCCTTTGACTGAGCCGTGGTAGCTGCCGCTCGGCATAACCGGGAATTGCGCTACGGCTTCGCCCGGCGCGCTTGGGACCGGAGAAGCTGTTTCATCAGGCTGGATCGTGACATCAGGCGCTTTTGGGTTACCGAATAATCTTCCGTAAAGGAAATAGGCCGCGGAAAGCGCGAAGATAATCATGAAAATGCGCGCGAGCGGTGTCGCGCGCGATATCGGCGCTCCGAGTGACGGTTTCTTCTCTTGTTTGATAGCTTTTGCCGTCGGCGTTTCTGATTTCGTTTCCCGCGCTAAGCGGCGCAGATCTTCGAGCGAACGTTTTGGCTTGCGGTTGTCGATAGCCGCGTGCATTTGCGCCGCTGGGGGCGGTTGATACGGTTCATAGCCGGGAATTTCCTGCTTGGGAGATTTGTGCGGCTTGGACTCGACAACGATGTCTGGCTTTTTCTCCATGACAATCGTCTTTTCTACGGGCAACGG
>CAYTAW010000271.1:656-5081 GCA_964435675.1 uncultured Bdellovibrionales bacterium | reverse complement strand
CATCCACACAACCGGGAGTCGGGGAGGTATTCTCTATTTTTGGATACGGAAAAAACTCTAACGGGGAGATTGGTGAACTATTTAGCGGCGAGATGCGCATTAGCAACTTCGACACCGATCATATCATTGCGAACTTCGAGGGCGAAGGAAGCAACATCTGTAACGGAGACTCAGGCGGCCCGGCACTATTTACACTCGGAACCGGACGAAATGCGCTCATCGGCGTGACTTCATCAGGGACGGCTTCCGACTGTCAAGCCGGCGATCGCTAGTTCTTTGCAAATCTTCAAGTGCCTTCGATTACAAACTTCATCCTGTCGGTAGCACCAAATATTCAAAGAGAGTAAGCGGCGGGAAATGCGGCTGGCCCATTACGCACTCTCTTTGTGGATCATTATTATGATCGGATGCAGCACGCGAGGCCACAATATGGTACCCAGCCAGGAAGAATACGAACAGCACCGCAATAAGCTGCTAGCCGAACTGACGCCGATGATAAGGGACCTCCGCGTGCTCGCGGCGATTAAGGCCGTGCCACGTGAAGAATTCGTCCCAGTTGAATTGCGCGCGCAAGCGTACCTCAACCAAGCCCTTTCGATCGGGCACGGACAGACCATTTCACAACCGCAAATTGTTGCCTTGATGACGGAAGCCCTCCATCCACAGCCTAACGACCGCATTCTTGAGATTGGACTCGGTTCAGGCTATCAGGCGTCAGTTCTTGCGCAGCTCGTCCACGAGGTCTATTCAATTGAGCTCGTCCGCGAGTTAGGCATAAAAACGATCGATTTGCTCAAGAAACTCGAGTACCGCAATATTCATGCGCGCATTGGCGACGGCTCATTCGGCTGGCCAGAGGAAGCGCCATTCGACGGCATTATTGTAACCGCTGCGCCCCCATCTATACCCGAAGCACTGATTGTGCAGCTCAAAGAAGGAGGACGGATGGTTATTCCGCTGGGAAAAACCGATCAGCACCTCAAGGCCTACACCAAGATTAATGGAAAATTGAGAGAGGAAGATCTGGGCGCCGTTCGCTTCGTGCCAATGCTCGGCGCCATCGACGATTAATAATCCGCTTCCGCATCCCCTTCGCTCTCCTTGGTAAATATTTTTTCTCGCAGCACCCGGCTCTCACTCCTTGAGCGCTTGCGCCACCTGATCATGCGCTTGCACCAACAGTTCATGCGGCGTACCGACTTTTACTACGCGTCCGTTCTCAAGCATGACGATTAGGTTGCAGTCCATGACGGTTCCGAGACGGTGGGCGATTATGATTTGCGTTGTCTGTGGAAATTCGCGGCGGATCGTATTTTGAATGGCGCGATCCGATTTGGGATCGACGTTCGCCGTCGCCTCATCGAGCACCATGATGCGCCGCTTATTCAATAAAGCTTGCGCGAGGCACAAAAGTTGCCGCTGCCCGACGCTCAAATTATGCCCCCCTTCGATCACTGGCGCAGCAAGCTGCTGTGGAAGTTCGCGCACGAACTGAGCGAGTTCAACACGTGAAAGGGCATCATATAGAGCCTGATCGCTATAGAGAGAGCGGGGATCGAGATTGGAGCGGATTGTTCCTGAAAAAAGCGCGGGCTCCTGCGGAATCATCACCAACCGCGCACGCAGATCGGCCAGCGCGATAGATGAAATGTCGCGGCCATCGATCACTATACGGCCCGAATCGAGCTCAAGCAAGCGGAAGATCGCCTGGGTCAAGGTCGATTTACCCGACCCGGTGCGCCCAATAACACCGATGCGCTGGCCGCCCTTGACCGAAAAGGAGACCTCTTTGAGCACGAGCGGCAGCTCGGGTCGGTAGCGCAGCGATGCATTTTCGAAAATGATTTCGCCGCGCTCAGGCCACGCGGGAGGAGGGACCTCGCCGTCCCACCGCTCTGGAGATTGCTGCGCATAATTTTCAATGCGCTCAAACGAAGTCAAATTATTTTCAGTTTGCGCAAATTGGCGCACGAACCAATTCATCGAGCTAGTGATCGACATCGAGTACGTAAGCGCAAAACCGCCTAGAGCCGCTCCAAGCGCGCCTCCCTGGACGAAGCACGCACTCAGCGCCGCCGTTAGCGTAATCAGCGCTCCGAGGAGCTCGAGACGCACACCGAGCCAGCGGTTTGCCGCAACCAGAGAAAAATAAGCGTTGCCGTTGGTATCGAGCGCCCCATCGAAGCGCTGTTCGAATGAAGGCAGCACCTTGAAAGCGCGCAGCGTTTCCAAGCCGCGCAAAGATTCGGAGAGAATTGCAAAAATTGGCGAGCGCGTCACCGAGTCGAGGCGCTGCACTTCGCGCGAGGTCGGGCGAAAGATGCGCTGCGACTTAAAGTAAAGCGACAACACCGGGACGACGACGAGCAAGCTCAGAGGTTGCAGCACGACGACAACGCATACCGTCGTAATTACATCAAAACAACAAACGAGAAAATCGAATACAGAACGGGGCAAAAACGTGTCGACCGTCTCGAGATCGCGGCTAAAACGATTAAGAATACGGCCCGTCGGATTCGACTCAAAAAAGCGCAGCGGCGCGCGCAACACTCCGCTCAGCAGACGTCGGTGCGCGTCGCGACCAGCGATTAATCCTCGGCGTAAAACAAAAAAGGAACGGAGAAAATTGAGCGCACAGACAACCGCTGCGAGCAGGATAAATCCGGTGATAAACTGAGCCCCCGAACGACTGGGATGCGCCGAGGAAAAAGTCCACCAAAGATCGAGCCCGGCTGAAAAAAACTGACGGATTACGAAAAGCAGGATAAGTAAGCCCGCCAACACACCGGGAACGAAAAGACGTAAGTAATCGAACACAACTTTCCTATTCACCGAACCGCTCTCACGATCCTCGCGCGTAATGGCTTTTTGAATCACGCCGTCATTGTGATTCGATTCACCACCGTCGCTGCTCTCGGCTGCAGCGACACCCTGCGCTCCGTTGTGCGCCGCGAACAGATCTTTACTCGCGTGCATCGCCATTGCCTCCTCCGGACGGCCGTCAAATACCAGACGTCGGTCGGCAATGACGAGCACACGATCAGCCCGCAGCGCGTACTCGAGGCGGTGGGTAACAAGAATGCGTGTCGTACCGCGCCAGGCACCACGAATAAGCTGATCAAATACTTTTTCGGCCACAGCGGGATCAAGCGCGCTCAACGGATCATCGAGCAGCACGATCTGCGCTTCTTGATAGTATGCACGCGCCAGTGCCAGCCGCTGCCGCTGGCCCCCTGATAGCGTTATCCCGCGCTCGCCTATTTCGACCTGATCACCTCCCGGAAATGTCCGCAAATCAGCATCGAGCTGACTAAGATTCAACGCGCGTTGATAACGCTCCTGACTGAAGGGTTGATTGCATACGATATTATTTCGCACCGTATCGCTCATCAACCAGGGCTGCTGAGCTACATAGGCGGCCGCCCCCGCGATATGCGCAACCCCCTCCGCCAAACGTAGCTCGTCGAGCAAACCAAGCAGCAGCGCAGATTTCCCCGAGCCCACCTCGCCGATCACGGCCACTAATTCCCCCGGCTCGATCGCCAGCAATGGAATAGATATTGCGGTCTTATCAGAGGCCCATTCATACCGTGCGTTTTCAATCAAGACTGTGCCTGGAGCGGATGGCGCAGAAAGACGCGCGCTGAATTCAGGCTCCAAAAAGAAATTGCGCAGGCGTCGGCAGGCTATCTGCGATTCCATCAAAAGAAGAAAGGTATCAGGAAGAATCGAGAGCGAGAATCGGAGCGTCATGAGAAGCGCCAAGGTAGGGAAGATCTGCGCGGGATCGAGCGCGGCCCCCGAACTCACCAGCGGAACGAATATCGCCCCCATAGCAAGCACCGGCGAACTGGTCGATGCGAGCGTGGTAATGTTAGATAGCAACGTTATCTTCTTATTACGGCTGACCTCAGCATCGCGCAAATCGCTCACGCGCTGCATAAGCTCGCTCTCCTTACTGGCCGCCTTCACTCCGCGAATATTGGTGAGTATCTCGCCCGTCAATCCGACGCGCTGATCGTTAAGCTTCACCGTCTCACGGCGCAAGCGCGATTGAAAATGGGTACTGAGCACACCGCAGGTAAGCACAAAAACCATGGCGAACACGCCGGCAATCGCGGCAGGGCCGAGTAAATGATAGAGCATCAGCAGGACACCGACGATTAACGCCGGCTGCCACCAGAGCACATGAATCATCATCCACAAGCTGGAGATCTTGAAGATGTCAGATGAAATCAGATTGATAATAAAGCCCGAGCCAAGTCGCTGCAGCGCTTCACGGCTGAGGCGCATCGACTTTTGATAGACAGCGGACGAGAGTGCTGATTTGAGCCGCAGCGCGGTCATTAATTGACGGTAGAAAATATGATGAATAGATAAAATAGTTCCGACCGTGCAGAAGAAAAGCGCGATTGCGCAAAAGAG
>CAYTAW010000271.1:0-646 GCA_964435675.1 uncultured Bdellovibrionales bacterium | reverse complement strand
CGAACCCGAACGAGACGGCATAGGACCAGGGCTTCTCGCTCCACATCCGCGTTTCACCTTGCAGCGTCTGAATGAGCGCGCGCAAAAAAAGGGGACTGCCCAAAGTCAACACGAGAAATGGTATTGTCATCGCGAAGATGATCGCTAAATCACGCCGATAACGCCGAACAAGAAGAAGAAAGAGCGGCCTGCGCCGCCAATATGGTCGAGCGAAGAGAGCGTGCAGCTTTGCCGCTTCGGCGTGCGCATGCATGTCCTCGGGGATCGGTAGTAGGTCGCGTTCGTCCATTGACCGCGTCGTATTGCGATGAATAAACGGTGTAACCCAAAGAAAGAGCAATCGCTCGAGGAAAGACGACATTACTGAAGAATAGCATAGCTTTCGCGGCGGCAGAAATTAGAAACCGTGCGCAGTTGCGATTATAGCTCCACCGCAAGCGTTTTAATCGCGGGCTCCTTGGGAGCCGCTTGCGCGAGCACTACACCAACAAGAACGAGCAGCGCCCCAAATCCCATGCGCATGCTAAACTGTTCCGAAAGTATGAGCCAACCGAAGGACGCGGCGAAGAACGCCTCCATGCTATAGATTATAGCGGCGCGCGCAGGAGTCACTCGATGCTGCACTAGGAGCTGCATAGTGTAACCA
>CAYTAW010000270.1:4298-5134 GCA_964435675.1 uncultured Bdellovibrionales bacterium | reverse complement strand
GGTCTCGTTTATTTCACTGACAACAGAGGCGTTTCGGCCAATCAACATCGCGTCCTTGCCATTCAGCGACAGCAGATGGCCAATGGCCGTCCCATACGCACCGGTTCCGAGAATAGCAGGGCGCTGATACCAGGCGGCTGATACCGGCGTATTTAAATATTCCTCCTTAAGGAACGGAGTCGCCGAAATGCTTGGGTCGGAATTTGGCAGTCGCGGCAGCGTAGCGTCAGGAGAAGAAAGAGTAAATTCCGATGGCAGGGTTGCAACAGCAAAGTGCGCCTCCACCGGACCATCAGCCCGCTCGCCAGCGTTAAAAGTCGCTGGTTCCGCTAAGAGAGTATCGATACGTGCCCCGCTCATAGCTAATAAAAAAAGTAGCCAAAACTCGATGGGAGAGCGTCTCCCCACTTCGATTGATATCAGAATAGTAGCGGCTAAAGCGGCCCCAAGCACCAAAGGATGGGTTAGTTCTTGATGTGAATCGGCGAGGCAATTCACCAAAATCTAACAATTAAAACGGAACTCTTATTGCGCCATCGCGTGGCAATTGCGGGCGATACATTACCTCAACGGTGCGTTTAAATCGTCGACTGACGAGAGCGTAAACCGTGGCATATTTCCTTCATTAATGTCGGCGCGCTGACTATCCCCAGTTAAAACCAAGACCGTGTCAATGCTGTTGCGCCGCCCCATCTCCACATCGATGTGAATGCGATCACCAAATAGCACCATCTGATCGCGGGGCACTGACGTGCGCTTTTCGACTTCCGCAATCATCAAGGGATGAGGCTTTCCTAAAATTACCTCGGGCGTGGTCTTTGTTATCGCCTCAATAC
>CAYTAW010000270.1:0-4288 GCA_964435675.1 uncultured Bdellovibrionales bacterium | reverse complement strand
CAATACCCATGGCAAAAAGGCCGCAGTCAGCCTCGGGGCCTTTATCGGTGGGGCAGTAGAGATCGGGATGCGCTTGAATCCAAGGCACCCCCGCCTGCACCAACTGCAGCGCTACGGCGTATTTTGCAAAAGTCATTTCGCGATCGAACGCAACAACTACGTGACTGACTCGCTCTTTCAGTTCGGCAATCAAACTCTTCGGCGCCAAGTCAAAGTCCGCAGTGCTGGAAAGCGCGCGCGCCATCATCTCCGAAGCACCCCAATCCACAATGCCTTCCGCATGCAGCATTCCGCGCATCGAAGAGGTGCCCATCAAAAAAATATCTGAGATGTTCTGCTGCTTGAGATAGTAAATGACCGTGTCGGTGGACATAATCACTTCATCGGCACGCTCCGCGAGCCCCATTTTATGAAGTTTCGCAAATGCGGCGTCGCGATCCCTCGACGAATTATTCGTAAAGAAAAAAATCTCTTTCCCGGCGGCTCGAAGCGAGTGTATCAGCTCCACCGCGCCGGGAATAACCTCTCTGCCGTTATACAGCGTTCCATCACAATCGAATAGAAATGTTTGCTTTGCAAGTATTTCGCGGTGCTCCTGAGTCATCCCCGTTTCCTGTCGAATCAAATCCGAATTAACCGCGGCACCGGTGATGCCGCCTGATAGCGTTTGATCCGCGCCCTGATGAGTAGTCGATGCCATACCATTCGCTAAAGAAGTTACCGCTTTTCTAGCAAATTCCCGCGCGTACGCTATGGCATCTACGCCTTCTAATGAACTTCTAACCGTTATCTCGCAAAATGCGAGCATACTGTTTTCTTGCTATAGATGGGCCATTTCGGCACTATTTTGAATACCGCCTATAGAGCGAATGGTACGATATATTATGCGCATTGTAGTTATCTCTGACGTTCATCTCGGCCCTTCGCCGTGGTACTTCGGCGCGAACCGTCTTATGGCCGAAGAAGCGGCCGCTCTCTTCCCGCAGATTATAGAAGAGATCCGCACTATCGCTCGTCCCGATATCATCATGCAGCTCGGCGATCTTATTCATGAGAACATGAAGTCCCCGTCGAAAGACGAAGATATGGGAAACTACAAGAGAGCGTTGGCGCATCTAGCGTCAGTACAGGCTCCGGTTTACCACGCCCTCGGAAATCACGATTTAGTCACCCTAACGACGGCGGATTACCGAACGATACTCGGTTACGAAAACCCCTACTATTCATTCGATTTCAAGGGAAATCACTTCATCGTCCTCTACTCTGACTGCGCGGGGCACTGCAATATGACTATTTCGCAGCAGCAAGTTTCTTGGCTCGAAAAGGATCTTCAGAAAACCGCGCTGCCGACATTCGTTTTTATCCATCATCCACTCATCGAGCAGCCACTCGAAAATCACTATTGGTTTAAGGGCCGCCCCGACAAGGCATTCGTTCAAAATGCCTCTGAAATGCGCCAAATTCTTTTCGATTCGCAAAAGGTGAAGCTCGTCTGCAACGGGCATATGCACGAGAACCGCTATACGGTGGTCAAGAATATCCCCTTCATCACGGTTCAAGGAGTCTGTGAAAATGTGGCAGACACGGGGGTGCCGAGCGGATGCTACACGATTATCGATGTTGCAAAAGATCAGATCGAAGTCCAGGTGCGGGGAAATGATCCGGCGTACTATCTATTTCGCACATCGGTTCCGCCGCTCAATTGTTAGTCATTGATTAGATTTTCAGTTTGCGCGCTCATCACATTCTCACATTTGAGAGGAGCCGTTTTCTTGCGTGAGTAATTTGTTTCCCGCTACCATTCCTCACTAACGGCTCTTTCACATTGTAGTTCATACAGGAGCTTTCATGAGTCCTGATACCGTACCATATATCGCTTCGGATCTTCCCTCACCGCGAGCGAACGCAATGGCGGCGCCCGAATTCTTGGCGACCAGTCTTTCGTCAGACAGCGTTGAAGTAAGAGCACTCATTGCTGACACGCGCCGAGCCGAGTTCTTGCGAAAACTCTCAGACGGCGAATTCGCCCCCATCATTCTGCTAACCGGCGCAGCCGGCGCAGGAAAAACCACCGTCATGCGCATGATTTGCGAAAGCCGCGAAGCGGCGATCTTGACCCGATACCTGCCAAGACAAAAACGAAACGATGATGTCTCCTCCGATCGCGAATGGTCTTCCGCTGATGAACGAAGAGGCGCGTTCTTCGCGCACGATATGTACAAGGGCGCATACGCCTTTCCCGCCAAGCATTTTTCACTCGCGATGAAAGAGCTTCGCCCTGAACAGGCGCTGCTCATTCAGATTGCGCGCGGCCACGAAGTCGCGAGCCTGGTCGAGGCATGCCAGCAAATTTACCCTATGGCTCCCGTTGTGCCTCTCCGCATCGACGCCCCAATTTCCGTCATCTCGAGCCGCCTCAATGTACGCACAAGCACTGAAAGCGGCGAGGTCGAAGAACGCTTAGCGGCAATTGGGAAACTAAAGCGCAACGACGAAGCTGAGGAGCCGTACCTAGAAAAGCTCTATGGGCAACGCACCATCTTGAGCCTGACGGCCGGCGATATAGTACGTTTTACGAGTGACATTCCCGATACGGCGCAGCGGGCTCTCGATCGAAGCTCGCTCGGCGAAATGGTGAACCAAAGCATCGCGAATGCACGGAGCCATTCTAAGGCGCTCGCCGATGACGTGCTTAAGATCAGAACGGTCGACTATGGCGATCGATTTGTTCCCGACGGGCTGATTGACGTGCTCGAAAACGATCTTATCCCCGCAACTCTTGGGTTAGGGCCGGTCGGCGCCTTTGTTCCCGCGCTGAAAGGGGGAACCGCGATGCGTTTTTACGCCGAGAATACCGGGCGCGCAGTCAGCCCCGATATCGACTTTACGATGATTCACTCGGCGACAATGGCGCGACACGCCGAAGACGCTCTTTTTAAATTGCTCGGCGCGCATATTCCTATGGTCAACCGCTGGGACAAAACGCAGTGGCCGGCATTCGGCGCGCACGCCGAGGCACGAAGCCGCCGCACGGGCGAAGTGATAGAGCTCGACGCTTTGCTGACCAGCAGAGTGCGGCCTCTCGGAAAGGGATTCTGTTATGAGTTCCCCTACGACGCGCATGATAACTTTATGCGCCGCACCGTCGCGCTACCAAACGGAAGCCACGCGTACCTGGTTCCGCCCGAACATACGCTCCTTGAAAAGCTCGCGGCAGGACGCGGCGCGGACCAGAAAAAGTTCGATCTCTATGATTCAGCCGGCATTATTACCCAAGTGCCACTGAATCCCTCACTACTCCACAAAGTCATCTCCTTACAAAGATTCGATCCGCAAATAGATCAAACTATCGTTCCGCTGCTAATGACCGACAAGCCGATTGCTCTCGACGATTTATTCGAACCATTGGGCATTGAATCGCAGATGTTTCGCGATATCGCGCGCGAAATATCAGAAGAATATTCGGCCGCGTCAATCGGCGCCCCGCAAGAACGCCGGGTGCTGACCGCAACCGCCCTAAAACAAATCGCCTTCCTTGATCGCGCGACGCGGATGCTCGATAAAATGCGGCTCGATGCTGACATGCCGGTAGATATTGGCGGCGAGATAGTGACTGCAGCCGATCGTTTCGGGCGGACCAAATTGCAGAGCGGCATCGCCTGGCTGCAAACATTCTTCGAACACTTCGGCAGATTCGAAACGGGAAGGAGCGATGTCTTCGTGCGCCGTGGCGCGGCCACCGACCAGCGGCTTGAATCCGCCTTCTTCGGCGGGTTGGAGGAACAAATTGTCCGATTACAACGGCTGCGTCAGAACGCCTAGATTTTTCGGCTGTGGTATTAATGCATCGAACTAATCGGCAGCAGCGCCGCTAGAATCTTCCGGCCATTGAGCGGCTTCTCAAGAAAAGAATCAACCTCGCCCGGACTGCTGAGATAGGCTTCCGACTCGCGCGACTGTGAAATTATGATGCGTGTTGTATGATTTTCAAGATTTTTGCGTATCAGCTGGGCAGTTTTTAGCGCCTGCTGCTGACCTTCCGAATCGTCGAGCACGATAGCATCGTACCGGCAGCTGTCAATTGCGCGCAATGCTTGCTCTACCTCTTGCGCCGAATCGACAATTGCGCCCCACGTTTCGATCAGCCGCGACATCGATTCACACGCGCCTGAATTGCCTTCAAGGACGAGTATTCTATGGCCGTTGAGTACCGAATACTCGGCTCCAAAGTCGTCCTCCACTCTGTCTCCGCAGTACACCAAATCTCCTGGCGCCTGTTAGATGAGGT
>CAYTAW010000269.1:0-5137 GCA_964435675.1 uncultured Bdellovibrionales bacterium | reverse complement strand
CTCTGTATACTGTTTCCAAGATTCAGAAACCCGTTAAACCGGTTAAAACTCTCAGTTTGTACTTCGGGCTAGGTCCTTTCTAAAGAGGGTGGCACCAAATACGCCTGCTGTCAGAAGTGCCTAAAGTTTAACCTCAAGTAGGTCGATACTGTGAGCGGATATTTTCTGATAAACCAGGCGGGGTTGGGGAGATGCTTCGAAAGACGGCGGTAACGGCGGAATTAAGGAAAACGGTTATCGCGCTAGTCAGCACTCTCTTAATACTTTTGACGAGTGGGATTCCTGCACCTGATTCGTCGGAGGTTACATTCGTTCAAGGTACTATCGAAGGGCTTGCAGACGATGAGTACTCACTTTCATACTCAGTAAGTAGCAAACCTGAAGAAGCTTCGCTCTTTTTTTCTCCCCATACTGGCAAATTTTCCTTAGCCCTTAAGAGATTGACGAGAAATAGTGACAGTGTGCAGCTCACTCTCCGAGCAACTGGATCTAGTACGCCACTGTTTAACTGCACTGCCGCCCTCTCTGAGCAAAATACGGTCTGGGTCCTGATTAATAGGAACTCAGCAGGTAGTTTTTCCTGCTCAGCTGGATCTACACTCATGCAGCGAATCAGAACAACAGGGAACCTTACCGTTTCTCTCTTTGACCTTGGTCCCAATGCCCCCGATATTCAGCTTGTTAGAGACCAAAGGCTTCGCACCTACCAGGTCATTGGCGACCCTAAAACTCACGGTAGGTTTATCGCAAATAGAACTTTACATAATCAGAATCTAGGATCACTGGACCGAAAGCAGTTAAGTTTTTCAGATGACGGTACAGTGCGCTACGTTGAGAGCGGATTGGTCGCAGGACGCATATCCTTTCTATCGGATTTTCTCGCGTCGAAGCCTGCCGTATTCATTAAGAGACGACTACGGGGCAGCTCACGCAAGGACATTCTACAAACCGTAGTAATTGATAACTCTGCAGGCAGCAAAGTAACAAAGAGTGCGCACGATCAAATTCTTCGAGCGGCAATAAAAAATTACTCGCTCAGCAAAATCCTTACTTTCGACGAATCAGGGCTCGTTACAAAGTCAGGCTATAAGGGTCGTCGTTCCTCCTTATCGGCCAAGCGGGAGATAGTTGGGCTGGTCGATTGGATCAATTACCCTACAGAAGATCCTACACCACCTTCAAACAGCATCGCATCGCCAACTGCTGCAACCGTGGCAACGGTGGCTGCACCCAACTCTACGAACACAACGACTCCTTCGGGGACGTCCACAAGTCCAACATTGACGCCGGCAAGTATTAAAACGTCCTTCGCGACCGCTACTCCAGTTGCTCCATCGATATCAACGGCTACCCCATCAATTCCAGCAACCCCAGTTCCTAGTGTAACCGCTACCCCGACTAATACCCCGAGAGCCACTGAGAGTTCCTCTTTCGTCACTGAACCGATGATTAAGGCAGGCTTTAGCTCGACATGCGCATTGAAGAGCAATGGTTTGGTTTACTGTTGGGGACGTAACGCTGCTGGCCAACTGGGCCTGGGCGATTTCGAGTTGCGAAAATCACCAACGCGCGTACCCAACTTAGTCGATGTTATAAAGATTGACCTGTCCTGGAACCACGCATGCGCCGTCACTGTAGGCGGAAAGGTGTTGTGTTGGGGAGAGAATGGGAACGGGCAGATCGGGAACGACTCAATTGCTAATTCACATGCTTCTCCTCAAGAGGTTGTTGGCATTGAGCATGCTACCGATGTATCGGTAGGAATGACCCATTCCTGTGCAACTTTAGTCGGTGGCGAAATTCAGTGTTGGGGAAGCAACGAATTCGGCAATCTTGGGGATGGACTTAGGACTCCGCGACGTAAACCTGCTCCAGTTTTGGGACTCCCGCGAAAAGAAATATCTCAAATTGTCTCTGGAGTAACCTTCTCCTGCGCCCTGTTCAAAGACGGCGAAGGAAGGTGCTGGGGTAGAAAAGTATTTGGACCATTTAACAATATGGATTCAATGGGTGCCGCCGATGTCATCAATGCGTTCAAGAATGTGAGGCATGTAGCTGCAGGATTTGATCACGTTTGTGTTGTTTATAACGAAGGGCATTCCCGATGCTTAGGCTATGAAGGAATGCCGACCGATAGAGATATTTTTCCACTGGGAAGTGATTCGCTCGATGCAAAGAAGATGGCGGTAACTGGCCAGATAACAGGTGAATCGAGGCAGTGCACGATGCTTAAAAATGGAGACGTTCGCTGCCGCGGTGATAATCTCAATGGCGAATTAGGCATAGGACGCAGGACTAAGAATAAAGTAACCCCCGCTGTAACGGTCATGGGGCTAAAGGGGGCTCTTGACATTGATCTTGGCTATCATCATTCATGCGCGATCTTTCCAGAAGGCAAGGTAAAATGTTGGGGCGCTAATCCCGACGGGGGATTAGGGCAAGGCCTAAGAGACTTCGAAGTGAATCCTGTGGTAAATCCTGCTCTTGCTTCGGCAACTGACCTTTCTGGAGCAACTCATGTATGTGGAAAATTTTCTGACGGATCTGGTCGTTGTTGGGGCGCGAACAGTCGCGGCCAAATTGGCGACGGGACACTTGGTGACTCGTATTCACCCAAACTTGTTTTGCCGAGAGTGCAGTCGATCGCAGCCGGTGGCGTCCATACATGCGCGATTCTTTCCGACAAAACGACCGTGCAATGCTGGGGTGACAATTCATATGCCCAAATAGGAAAGGATCCGTTACAAACGTCCTTTAGCACGACTCCACTGACAGTTTTAGGATTGCCCTCGGATAAGACATTCGAAGAGATTGTGGCGGGAGACGGCCACACCTGTTTACGATCCTCTGATGGATTAGTTTTTTGCTGGGGTATGAACAACTTCCGCCAGCTCGGCAACTCCGATGCACAAATATCCTATATACCGCTCAAAACAAATGCATTTCCGAGGAAAGTCAATGGTGAATTTAATTCAGTAGTTTCAATGAGTGCCGGCCACCAACACACGTGCGCTCTGCTAAGTGATCGCTCTGTTGCGTGCTGGGGCAAAAACCAAATCGGTGAACTAGGCACCGGAGTAGCAGGTTCCGTTCTTGTATCTTCAAGCAGGCCACTTCCATTAAAGGGCTTTGGGCCAGGAGAACGAGCCGTGGCTCAACTAGAGGTTGGCTACCATCATTCATGTATTATACCAGTAAAAATCGAGGGAGAGGTCCCCCATGTATCTTGCTGGGGATGGGTACCTAGGTTGCCGGGACCGCTTGAATGGCCAAATCAGACCACAGAGATAATTAAACTCAGCCAAGAGCTCGGTGATGCAAGCAACCTAACCTTGGCGCTTACAAGTGAATCGATATGTGCGCGATCGCAATCCGGAAGTCTTAAATGTGTGGGCGGTAGATTACCGACATCTGAAACTGGAACCAAGAAAGTCGTGACTGCTGGTCTAATGACTTGTTTCGAGAAAGCGGACGATGCGCTTTACTGTATTGGGTACAACGCCGAGGGTCAATTTGGCATCGGATATTCGGGATCTGCAATAGAGCCCCTGGAGATAGGTTTTCGATGGGATAGCAAGTAAGCATATAAGCCTCCCGCCCTACTCTCTTCACTTGGCTTTTGTAGCCCGGTAGAGTAGGGACAATTTACCGCCACGCCCTCGAATAGTAGTGTCCACTAAACCGGCGGAAGATCATTTCCTATTTAAGGTCTAGGGCCCCTATTATTGCAGCGGTCGAGATTAGCTACGAGCGAAAAATTCTGTTGCTTCATTCCAGGTGGTGAAAACCGGAGCCGTAAGTTGACCTACTAAATGACAGTCTCGCTGGGATATTCTCTCAATTCCAGCTCCACACCCCCTGGCAAGTCCACCTGCCAACAATTATGAGCTTATCGGCATTCCTGGGCCGCCGGAAACTCTTGCGACAAGCGTCGGATCCATCCCAGTCAAAAAAGAAGCCCTCCAATGGCAGCAGACCCACTACCTAAATACTGTGCCGCCTTCCCTATCTCCACGTCGATCAGCGGGATAGCACCAGAGCAGTTTCCGTGGGCGAACGCACGCTGGCTGGCGGTTTGTTTTGGGATACCGTAGTCAAAGCGTACGAGGCCGATCCAGCGAATCGCTAGCCGCGCTCTTAGCAGACTTCAATTAGACTTTCAAGAAATGGATCCCTCGTGCTAGCGTAATTTTGGTTTCGCCCCGCTATAGTGGCCATACCGGTGCTTTCAAAGTAGTACATAATGAAATTCTTAAATCACCATATGCTTGAAGACTTTGATGTCGGCGCATTTAATCGCGCGGCGCCGTTTCCCTTCAAAAGTTATACCTCGATGGTAGAACCAGCCGCATTTGAGGAATTAAATAATAATTTTCCTGCGATCGATTTATTTCGCTATGTGGTCGGTACCGATCGCGGGACGCAGATGCCACACACACGACACATGATATTTCTTGATGCACCCTTGTTCGGAAGAAAATTTAATCGTCGCGGATGGTATACTGATGCAGCAAGGTTGCCCCCGGTCTGGCAAAGCTTTGTCGAAGAAATTAGAGCGAGTGAGGCGTATCGGAAATTCGTCTGCCGCCTTTTTGGCGTGAAAAAATTCGCCATCCGTTTCGAATGGCATCTCTTGGCCAGAGATACGTATATTTGTCCGCATTTAGATGCTTCATGGCGCATCGGCGATCACTTGTTTTATTTTCATGACAAGATGGAATGGCGGAATGAGTGGGGAGGAAATCTTGAACTACTTGCGCCGCCCCCATCAGCCTTGAAAAATCCAGGTTTTGAGGATTTTAGCCAACGTGTCAGCGTTTCGCCAAATGGCATACAAGGGGTATTAATTAAGAATTCTCCGATCGCCTGGCATGGGGTCTCGAATATTACTTGTCCAGAGGGAATGTTTCGTAGAGTCTTCCTCGTTAACCTCGGTTATACATTCCAGTTTGCCGTAACACGGTTGAGGCGCGGCCTGCGCCAGAAATTCCGTGGCGGATTTTAATGTGTTGAAACTTAAATTGAATTCTGTAAGCGCTGGAGAAGGTCGTCTTCGCCAGGCTCACGACCTATCAAGTTTACGAATAGCTTCTTAGGAGCTTCGCTATATACTTTAGAGAGCATTTTGTCTCAATAC
>CAYTAW010000268.1:0-5145 GCA_964435675.1 uncultured Bdellovibrionales bacterium | reverse complement strand
AAATTGCTTCAGCAATCTCTGGATCCCTTTTTTTGTCGAGCGCGTCAACGAGAAACGGTAGCGCCTCATGTGCCGATTGGCCTATTTCCCCCAGAGCCGCTGCGATTTCCGCTGCATCGAGCTTCCCAATTATAAGCGCGCGGAGAAGACCCGGCACAGCTTCCCTGGAACCTATCAGACCTAATGCCTCTACGGCCCTACTGCGAACGTAGCCGTCGCGGTCATTCAGCGCTTCCAAGAGGCCAGAGACAGCACCGTCGCTCCTAATCTTTCCAAGCGCACATGCCGCTCTGGCGCGGAGGCCCTCGTCATTGCTTTTAAGAAAACCGAGTAGCTCCGGCACTGCTGCAATGTCTGACTTCTTAAATTTGGGATCGTTAAAATCTGCCTTTACCAGCTTAACCCGAGCTGCAGTGTCTCCGATTTTATCAAGGAGATACCACGCAGCAGCGCCGGCCGTCTGCGAGAGACCCCCTGACGAATAGCGTTCAAGAACATCGACAAGAACCGGTATAGCAGCTTCCCTGACGTCTCTCCTCTTGCACTTCTCCAGTGCATTGATCGCACCGTATGAATACTTACCACCATCTTTTATGTATCCAATAAGCGCCAGAAAGGCGCCCTTTGAGCCAACTCTCGAGAGCGCATCTATAATGTGGTAGGCCTCTGCCAGGCTTGTATCACGAAGAGCTTTGTCGAGAGCGGGGATTGCATCTTTATCAGAAGAGGTGAAGGCGGAGAGCGCTGATCTGATTGCTCTATCACTTGCGGCATCGCTGTTTTCAGCTTTCAGCAGAGACACCAGTTTCTCTACCTTGGGGTGATACGGAGAAATCGTGTTAGAAGCGAGCTCTTCCGATCCGATTTCGGTCTTACTCGATAAGACTTTAGCATCTCTATTCGATTGATTCTTTGCTGCATTATTAACCATAACAAACCACGATCTACGAATATTAATTACACACGCTGCTGGAATCTGGTGAAATTCCTTCTTCTATTAGTCGTGAGTTATGAATGGATAGTTACAGCTGGCTCGAGATTTATTCATGCGGTAGCGGGGCTACTCTGATTTCTCGATAATATCAGCAACATTCAAAAAGTCTGAATTCAGAATTCAATTCAACCGGGTAGAAGCACAACCAGCTTCTTTTTTAAGAAAGCAGGACGCGCGATCGGGGCATAATTTGTGGTAGCGTCGAACTGATGTGGCGCGGTTCGCGCGCCCGACAGGCTGGACGTTATGCGCCCAATGAAGCCCAATCAGGCATAACTATAGTAAGGGAGAACAAAATGCGAGGTCATTTTTCACGCAGGGTATTTGGTCTGGCGCTCGCCCATTTCTGCATTTTCATTGTGTGGTTTATTTGTCGCTCGCTCCTATGTAGCTTTCCTATAGAATCATTGCAGCCTCCGACGCTCATAGAGCACCTGTCAGAAATAGGCTTTCACCTCTCGACTATTGCTTTCTTCGTGCTCACATTCCCCTTGTTGCCCATCTTAATGGTTTCGCTAATGATAAACTCATCAATGTCCTTAACTTTTTGTATCATGGCGCTCTCCATGTGTAGCCTCTTATGGGGCTGCTTACTAAGCCGAGCCCTTTACTGGTACAGTCAACGGCGAGCGCACAACCAAACACGGCACGGGAGCTCATGCAGTCCGATTGTTTAAGTCGAGTGACGGTGCCCCGTGCGCTCTAACGTTATCCCTTAAGGCACTTGTGGACATTTCTGTTCCATAACTAATTTATGACTTTTGTATCACGATCAATTTGCCGGCCTTCGCTAGGTACCACCTTCTTTTCTAAGGCGGCTCAGTTTTCATAGCTCAATAATAAGTTCATGAAATAGGATGGGCTAAAATCGGAAGAGGAGCTACTGGCGTACCTTTTAGGAGAAGACTCAAAGAAGAAGGCCACCTATCCAATGCCTGGTCGTGACGCGCGACTGAGACGATCTTTCGTGGTAGTCTTAAAGCGTTAGTGGTAAAGTTGGCGCGCCCGACATGCTTAACGTTAGTTTGCCCTTTTAGATGCTACAGGAGGCAAGATTTCGAAAAATGGAAAGAACCATACAACTCAATCTCTCGGAAGCGTTTTTACATCTGCGGCCGACCCAGGCATTCGGCGAAGCGTTACAAGCCTATCGTAAAGAGCATCCGGACGTAACTTTTAAGTTAAAAGCTGTGGATGGTGTTGTTGTAGATAACCCATTTATTTGTACGGAAATACTTGCAGAAGCTTCTCGCTTAATTGGTACTGTAGAGCTATCCGCATCTGCGGCTGCGCTACCTGATCTGGATCAACTTACTGATCGATTGAATTACATCATTGCAGATGCAAATCACTCGGCAGAGCAAGATTTAAAGTGGCTTAGTGATGAGTTGAAACGTTATCGCCCGTAGCCGGATACCGCAAAGATTTAAGGCCTTCGCTAGGTACCAGCTTCTTTTCTAGGAAAACATAACACACTCTCCTCGGATTGTTTCAGAAAATCTTAAAGGGATAAGCGCGCACTGCGCGAATGGAAAAAGAACCGTTTTAATTGTTCGATACGGCGAAAAGTCTCACTCTAGATACACTTGTGGCGTTGAAAATTTAGGCGACTTTTGAAACGAAGTAGTCTTCGGGGAGTGGCGTGAAGCGTTTCAGCCTTGGGAGACGGTGAAGGGGCGGTTTGTAGGTGTGATCGGGGAACTGGATCGTTAGTTCTCCTAGTCGATAGCGCATTGAGCATAGGTTGTAGGACGATCTTCTTTGGGCTTCTATCTTTCTATACTTACGTATTGTCTCAAAGCTCTTTGAGTAACAGGTTCCGGTGGGAGATCTATTGGTTGTGCTTGGCGAGTCGAAGGGATCGGCTGCTTTTACCATCTCAGGGGATATGAATCCCTGCCCTTTTGATTCTCTCTCTTCTACTAATCTTTTGGTTCTTGCCTCTATGAGATCACTTAGTTTCTTGGTGCGTTCTTCTTTAGAAAGATCCTTGTAGGCAGGGAGGGGTGAGATTGTTAAGTCGTGGTAGGTTTTCTTTTTATCTTCTTCTTTCTCTGAATGGTGGTAGAACGGATAGGTTCTTGGTTTCTCATCTAGCGTTTGTTCGTATGACGATATACCTGGCCATTCGCTGGGGTGTCTTGCGAGCCCGTGCTTTACGGCGTTGGTAATAATATAGAGAAAGGCCTCTTCAAGGTCGACATCGTTTGGTATCAGCTGGGCGCGGTAGCGTCTTGACCAGAACTTTCCTCTTCTTTGGTGTTTGTAATTTAGCCGGCGCGCGATCTCTCTATCTACGTTCTCCATGAATTCGTCGAGATTCCCTAACCGTGCTCGGGCTATCAAGTGGAAGTGATTGGAGAGGACAATCACGGCAAAGATCTCAATCTGAAAGATCTCTTGGTAGCGGGCGATGACGCCCCCTACTATCTTATTAATGTCCTTACTCGGGCGGATAAAGAAGCACTGTTGCTCAGTCCTGATGGTGAGTAAGTGGAAGCGCTCGGGGTCTTTGGAACGTAGGTCTCTGCCCATGTTCCTTTAATCGCTAAATAGCTTCGATTGTTGTCCACTCTCTCAAAGAAAGTAAGGTAGTACCTCTTTGGGTAGAAACTATTTAAGTTCTCTTGTTCCAGTTGGCTAGCACTGCTTACCGGAACGTAGGCCTCTGCCCATGCTCCTCTAATCGCCCCTTGCCCTAAATTGTTGTCGATGTTCTCAAATAAAGAAGGTGGCACTTCTATGGATGGGTGCTATTGAATGAGAATGGCGTGCACCTCACCACTGGAAATTTCCCGTAACCCAGGCTAAATTCACGCTGCGAAATCACCACAGGGAGTGAAGTGATATGACATTTTTTGTAGAGGTCGTTGAACTCGTCGTTGACCCTCCTGAGGATCTTCAAGCTCCGGCGCTTTCGGTTGAGGAGCGCCGAGATATTCAGCGAGAATTTAAGCAAAAGACTTTTCGCTATCCAATCGAGGTGTATCTCGGTGGCTCCTCGCTTGAGGAAGAGACGGCTCAGCGTGCTCTCAATGTATATCGTGACGCGCTGGCGATCGCAGAGTTTAAATCCGGAGTTGACAGTTCATTAGGCGCGCTTGCAGACGATGAGTGCGATCCCTATGCCGATATTGTTTTAAGTGCGGAGATTGAACATTGGAATATCGAGGTCACTTCGATGATTGACTGCGATCTTATTGAGCTTCGCATATCAGAATCGTCGAACCTCAAAGTTGGGTTCTCCTTCCCATCTTATTTCGCGCTGACTTTTGAACCGAGGGAAGAAGCGCATGAAATGAATATTCAAGCGTATGATCCGCACCTTGACTGGATCGCGCTGGAGCGGCAATTTGGCGAATTGCGTGAGCGCATAATTGCACCACTCGCCCACCAGGCGAGCGGCGCTATTTCGGCTTCAATTGTGAGCGACAGAATAAATCGTCACGCTGAAGGTTGAGTGATGTAAATGTGCCAGAATTTTCAATAAGGGTATTGGCGTACAATTCTTGATTAATCGACGCGCTCGGAAAGGCCGACTGCCTCCATTGCAATAATTTGTTGGCGGCAATCGAGGTCGGGATCGGTCCCGATTATATTGATTTGTTCTGTCTCTTCGGGAGTTAGGTCTAATGCATGCTGTTTCTGCGGGTCGTTTGCACATCTTGCCAAAAGGCGAGGACAGAGGAGCATTCCGGCTTTGCTAGGTACCACCTTCTTTTCTGAGAACAGCGGTCGATTACTCCCCCTACTATCTTATTAACGTCCTTACTTAGGCGCACGAAGAAGCACTGCTGCTCTGTCCTATTAGTGACCAAGTGGAAACGCTCGTGGTCTTTGGAACGTAGGTCTCTGCCCATGCTCCTTTAATCGTCCCTTGCGCTAAATTGTTGTCGATATTCTCAAAAAAGAAGGTGGTACCTCTTTGGGTGGGTAAAATTACTTATTGAAAGCTAGGCAAAATTAGCAATTACGACCGGACCAAGATTTTTAACATCGCCACCCCCATCCAAACTTGTCGACCCTCTCAAAA
The DNA here is from genome assembly GCA_964435675.1 of uncultured Bdellovibrionales bacterium. GTDB lineage: Bacteria > Bdellovibrionota_C > UBA2361 > UBA2361 > CAYTAW01 > CAYTAW01. The sequence continues at coordinate 118 of CAYTAW010000268.1, read as the reverse complement.
GAAGAAGGTGGTACCTTCGTAAGGGAAATAGGCTCAAATACTCATCCTTTTCTATTTACGATCCGAATAGCCCATTGAACGTATATCGCGCCCGCTGTTTAAGTGTGCGACTTAAGGA
>CAYTAW010000267.1:0-5161 GCA_964435675.1 uncultured Bdellovibrionales bacterium | reverse complement strand
GAATTGCGGTGTATGGCAATAAAGGCTCGACTGATCAACATGCCTATGTGCAGCAGCTTCGTGACGGTCTCAATAATTTTTTCGTGACCTTTATTGAAGTGCTCAAAGAAAGAAGTCCGAAGAGCTGCGCAGGCCCGCTCCCTAAGGAATTCGACGCCGCTGCAGTAGAAGTTGAGCCAGGTGTTGTTGCGGGCGATTACCTGTCAGGATTTTATCAAGGCACGCGCAGCGCGCTGTACGATAGCGATCGAAAGAGCATTTCTATTACAATTAATGAGGTAAAGGAGTTCGAGATCGGCATGTTGATTGCGCTTTTCGAGCGCGCGGTTGGTATTTACGCGCTGTTGGTAAATATAAATGCGTACCATCAACCAGGTGTGGAAGCGGGGAAGAAGGCGGCAGCCGATGTGCTCGCGTTGCAAGGAAAAATTATCGCGCAGCTCCGTGTCTCGGGAAGGGACCAGTCGGCAGAAGAGATCGCAGCGCAGATCGGCGAGAGTGAGCGCACGGAAGCCGTCTTTAAGATTCTGCGGCATCTCGGCGCAAATGGCCGCGTAAAAGTTTCGACCGCCGGCTCGGTCTTCGATGATCGCTATACAATGCCGTAACCTGAGAGTGGTAATCAAGGTGCTGTAATGATGGAAGTGCACTCGATTATCCTGTTGGTTATTTCGGTCAGTATGATTGTCTGCTTTTTTACGCAGACGCTGCCGATCGAGCTGACCGCGTCGACCGGTTTAATACTGTTCGTGATTGCCGGCTTCATGTCGCCTGAGCAGGCATTCTCCGGTTTCGCATCTCCGGTAACGATAACTCTCATTTCGATGTTCGCTATGGGGGCCGCGCTTTCTACGACTGGCGTTACCGATCGGTTAGCGTCGGTGGTTTACCGAATCGTCGAGGGGGACGAACGGGGCAATATCCTGCTGGTGATGCTCCTTGGAATATTTTTCTCCTCTTTTATGAACAATGTTGCTGCCGCCGCACTGCTATTGCCGGTAGTCGCCAGCATTTCCATTCGCACGGGTATTCCGCAGTCGCGAATGCTTATGCCGCTTTCTTTCGCCGCGATTCTGGGCGGCATGTGCACGCTTATTGGGACACCCCCCAATCTTGTCGCCCATGAAGCGCTGCGATCGCACGGGATGCATGGGTATTCGCTGTTCGAATTTTTGCCATTTGGTCTTGGCATTTCTGCTGTCGGAATAATGTACATGATGCTGTGGGGGTACAAGAAACTTCCTGCCGGTAAACAGCGAGTCAGCGCACCGACGGAGCAAGATTTGCCCCGTATTTATGGCGTCGAACAGGGGCTTTTTTCGATCAAAGTTTCAAAAAGTATAAGCGCGTCGGGAAGCACGTTGGCAGAGCTCGGTTTCGGACATGATCTCGGCCTAATTGTAGCGACTATTTATCGCGCCGGAAAACCGAACCTGGCGCCGAGTAAGCAGGCGCGCATTTATCCGGGCGATATCCTGGTTGTATCGGGGAAGTTGGAAGACGCCGGCAAGCTCGCCAATATTGGGGAGCTTGTTTCTCAGTCGGAGATGAAAGCATTGACGCTGTCATCGGATTCAATTGCGGTTTTCGAAGCGGTACTCTCGCCGCGCTGCCAGTTGATCGGACAAACGCTGCAGGAAATTTCGTTCCGCGAGCGGTATGGATGTCAGGTGCTGTCGATACTGCGCCGGTCGGCTCCAATCTGCTCGGAGATCGGCTCGATTCCGCTCGAATTTGGCGATGGTCTCCTGCTGCAAGGGCCGCGCTCAAAGCTGCAAGTCTTTCTTAATGATCCAGATTTTTTGATCTTAACCGACGTGCGCAGCGGCGCGAGCCGCAACCGTAAGGCACCATACGTTATCGCGGGGCTAATTACCTTCTTCGTTCTCGTCGGTCTTCAGATACAGCCGGTGCACGTTTCTGCCTTTATCGCGATGCTGATTGTGCTTCTTTCGGGCGCGCTCTCTACTGAAGAGCTCTATCGAGGAATGTCCTGGCGCGTGGTGCTATTCGTGGCGGCAGTCTTGCCTCTCGGTATTGCCGTTAAGAATTCGGGCTTTCCCGATTGGCTTTCGCATGAGTATCTGCGTCTTGCGGGTACGCCCTCGCCATTTATTATACTGACTACCTTTTGCGTCCTCGGCAGTGTCGTTAGCCAGCTGGTCGAGCCATCGCTCGCGGTCATTCTTCTTGCTCCTGTCGGTATCGGAATCGCGGAGAAATTGCATATCAAACCGGAGGCCCTGGTGATGATAATCACGCTTGGTTCGTCGATCGCCTTTCAAACGCCATTCAGTCAGCGCGCTAATCTATTGGTAATGGCGGCGGGCGGATACAGCGTACGCGATTATATACAAGTCGGATTTCCGCTGTCGCTGCTTGCGACGATAACGGCGCTGTTCATAGTCTACTGGAAATACGGATTATATTAATCCCGCGACTTCTTTTTTCTCGTAAAAGGATAAAAGAATTGATTGAGGTAGCCGCTCGGCACCGGATGCCCTTTTATGCCGTAGCCCGATGGCCACTTTCTTTCCGGCAGATAAAAGGTTCCAAAAAGTCGATCGAAGAGCGGAAAATGAATGGCGAAGTTGACATCAATCGCTTCTCGTTCAATTCCGTGGTGCCAGTGATGAAAGCGCGGAGTGACAAAGAGTGCTCCGCATTTTTCCGCGTCCCAATGAATATTCGCGTGAATAAAGGTTGAATGAATGTATACGGCGAGGATGTAGGCGTGCATTGCCGTTTCGGTGAATCCAAGAATGAACATCGGCACGACCGTAAAGGCGCGCAGCACGATAATTTCGAGCACATGCATGCGGGCGCCCGCCATCCAATCCATTGCCTTCGCCGAGTGATGCACCGCGTGGAACTTCCAGAGCGCTGGGATACGGTGGAATGCGCGGTGTACCCAATATTGAACCAAATCAGTGCAGAACATTATCTCGATAAATTGCAGCCAAATCGGCTGGCTTGCGACCCACGCGCGCAGCTCTCCCCACTGGGTCTGCTCGGCAATGAGCTGGGCGGGGCGGAGGGAGAGATAGGAGAGGCACTGGATGAAGAGGCTGCTTACAAGGAAATAAAAAAGATCCTCACGCCATTCGCTGCGAAAAACGGATTGCTCTTTGGTGTGAACAAATATTCTTTCGACCGGAATGAATAAGAAGCCGGTGAAGAGTATGTTGAGTACAAACCAATCGAGGCCGAGAAAAATGCCATTGGTAATCTCGCCGTGCGCCTGAACGCTCGATCCGCCGAGTAGGGTCGCGAAAAGCGTAAGAGTCATGCCGCATGTGCCGAGCACTTTATTGTTGCGCAGCCCCAGGTTGAGTAGTGAAAAAATGAAAGAGGCAATTAGTAGTATGTGCACGCCGAAGCGAAATGAAGGCTGTTGATAAAAATCTCGCGCGTCGGGGAGTGTGAAGAATTCCGGATAGCGGAGCGCTATCACAATCAAAAGAGAAGACATTGAAAGGATGATAGCGGCAACGCCGCTTATCCAGCCGCTGCCAAATCGCCGCAGCGCCGCTGGCGCTTCAAGCTCGCTGCGAATTTTTAACCGGAGTGAGTGTAGGTGTCCCATACGGGCGTATCATCAGCGAAAAAGCGCGCAACGGTCAATATGCCCTACGTGCGTCAAAACGAGAGCGCTATTTGGCGCTCGATCGGCGTCTCGGATCGGTGTTGCTCTTGCTCGCTTAAATTGCTCACGGAGACGCCAATAAGGCGAATTGCGCGTTTTGCGGCGTCGGTTGAGGAGAGCAGGCCGCGAGCGTACTCCGCAATGGTTTGAGTATCGCAGATGGGCTCAGTCATCGTTTTGCTGCGCGTCGCGATTTCGAAATTTCCGTATTTGATTTTAAGCGTTACGGTGCGACACATGAAATTTCTTTTTTTTAGCGATGCGCTGACGCGCGCCGCATGCTGATCGATCTTTTCGTACATGGTACCCAGATCTTGAATGTCCTGCTCGAAGGTGTCTTCGGCGCCAATTGATTTCCTCTCACGGAGTGGCTCCACAGCGCGCTCGTCAATTCCGAAGGAAAGTTGGTGATACCACGAGCCCGTTTTTCCGAAGTGCCGCTTGAGGTATTCCTCACCCTTAAATCGCAGGTCCGAGACCGAAAATATGCCCAGGCCCGCCATGCGCTCTTCGGTGACTTTGCCAACGCCTGGAATTTTTCTTACCGGGAGCGGAAGCAGAAATTTTTCGACTTGGTCAGGCGGAATAACCTTGAGCCCGTTAGGTTTGTTGATATCAGAGGCAATCTTTGCCAAAAACTTATTTGGCGCAACTCCCGCCGAAGCGGTCAGTCCGGTATACTCGAATATGCGCGACCGCGCCTCTGCGGCAATCTTCGCCGCATAGCGTAAACCTTTTTTATTGCGGGTGACATCCATATAGGCTTCATCGAGCGAGAGCGGCTCCACTAAGTCGGTATAATCCCGCAGTACTGCCATGATTACGCGCGAAATACGCCGGTAAATATCGAGGCGCGGCTTGACGAAGATTGCATCGGGGCAGCGTCGGTAGGCTTGCGCGCTCGACATCGCCGAGCGGATGCCGAACACGCGCGCTTCGTAGCTCGCGGCTGCAACAACGCCGCGCGAATCGGGCCGTCCACCAACGACAATCGGCTTTCCGCGCAACTCCGGGTTGTCGCGCTGTTCGACCGACGCGAAGAATGCATCCATGTCGATATGGATTATTTTGCGGGAGTTTTCGTGCACAGGCACATTCTATCCCCTTGCGAGTGAAGGTGAAACCAAAAACGCAAAGGGATTTTTTGTTGCTGAAACGCTAGGATAGGCAGAGGAGGCCGGCGCCGAATACTCCGGCGCTGTCCCCGAGCTGATTTTTTACGAGCGGCGTGTCGAAGCGCGTATTGAATATGCTGGCGGCGATCTTTGCCCTGGTCTCGTCGCTGCAGAGCTGCGGCACATTGCTTACGCCGCCGCCGAGTATAATTATGGACGGATCGAGCACATTGATTACGTAGGCCAAGGCGCGCGCAAAGATACTGGTCAGGTGATCGATTGTTTCTGCGGCGTGCAAATCGCTCGCGGTGCGGGAGGAGATCTCGGCGAGCGGCAGCCGTTTACCGCTGCGCGCCTCGTAAAAATCCTCTATGCGCGGTCCGGCTAGGTAGTTCTCCAC
>CAYTAW010000266.1:0-5177 GCA_964435675.1 uncultured Bdellovibrionales bacterium | reverse complement strand
ACCGCTCGGCGCGTGAAAGTCTTTCCGGGGAAGTGATATTAGAGCGCGTACCTGACGATGTGGAGACCTTTGCGCGTACCGTTGAAGTTACCTCTGATCTTTTGAAAAGGCATCCACAGGCGAGCATCGGAATATTGGTGCGTACCAACAGCGCGGTTTCGCAGATTCTGAACGCCTTCTCGCTCTCGGATTGCGAAATTGAAGTCAGTGAGGAAGGGGGGAATCCGCTGACTGACTCGCCGATCGTCCGACTGATTCTCTCAACCCTGCGATACCTCGAACATCCTTCAGATATGCTGGCTCTGGCGCATCTTCATGAGTGTGGTTTTGCTCGCGCGCTGCATCTTCCGGCGAGTGACGACTTGGCTGGATTGTCGGTATGGCGCGAACAGGTTCGGACACAGCTCATAACCGGTGGATATGGGAAGGTCCTCTCGGAATGGGCTGGTAAAACCCGTATATACTGTACGGCGCGTGATCAGATGCGACTCGAACAGCTTGTTGATCTGGGATATCGCTTCGATGCTAATCGTACACCGAGCACGGATGATTTTTACTCTTTTGTCAGCAGCGAGAAAGTTGAATTGCCGTCCGAAGCGCGTGTTCGCGTGATGACTGTCCATCAGTCAAAGGGATTGGAATTCGATATTGTTATTGCGCCCGATCTCGGGCGTAAAATTGAATTTCGGGGCGAGCTCTTGATTGACCGTCCCAGCCCGCTCGACGCTCCGGTTCGAATCTCTCCCAAAGCGCTCTCGTACGAACGGATGCTCGTACCAGAACTCGAAGAGATGCATCAAGCGGGCGCCGGCCGCGATATAAGCGAACAGCTCAGCGTGCTCTATGTCGCGGTTACGCGCGCGCGGCAAGCGCTGCATTTAATTGTTCCCGAAAACGTGACCAGGGGACGGCTAAGTCTGGGAAAAATCATCGCGGATATTTTCCCTGGAGAACTGGGCTATGCGCGGTTGAGCGGACGGGAAGACTGGGTAGCTGATTCTTCGTCAATAACGCATGCACCCGGTTCCGAAAAAGTCTCCGTTGCCCCACCAGCATTTCGTGCCACGCCGCGCCGCAAAGCATTGCTGCAGCGTGTCGCGCCATCGCGTCATAAACGCCGCTCCGATCCCGACCGCGTGCTGCAAAATTCCCAATTCGCAAAAATGCGCGGGACCATGCTCCACCGGCTCATCGAGCAGATCGAGTGGTTCGATGATTTTCGATTCGACGAAGAGCGGAGTGCAGAAGCTGCGCGCGTTGCCGGCGCTTCGAAAGATATGGTTGGCGAGGCAATTGGCGCCTTTCGAACTCTTTTACATGATCCCGATTTCGCGCGACATCTATCCCGGCCGTCGCAGCTAACGCATGCGGTTGCTGTGCTACGTGAACAACCGTTCGCGATACGCGTCGGCGACGAGCTAATTGTCGGCGCGATCGATCGCGTTGTGCTAAAGTGCGATGGTGATCGAGTGATTGCCGCCGAAATAATTGACTTTAAGAGTGATCAGTTCAATGATCCTTTATCGAGCTATATGGAGCGCTACCGTCCGCAACTCGAGCTCTACGTTGCCGCCGTAAAAAAGATGTACGGCGCAGACGTCGATGTCGAGGCCTATGTACTCTCGCTGCACACAAGAGAGAAATTGAGAATAGTGTAAATTATGCAGATTCCGATTGATAATCTTTCAGAAGACGCGTTGAAGAAGATCGTCGAGGAGTTTATCCTGCGTGAAGGAACCGATTACGGTTCGATTGAATTCTCGCTTGAAACAAAGGCAGCCCAGGTCATTAAACAGCTTAAACGGGGAGACGCCGCGGTAGTCTTCGACGAGAAAACCGAAACGATCGATATCGTGCCAAAACGATCCCTAAACGAGTAATTTAGGTTCACATTTCCAAAAGTTACGAATTATCCGTATGTTTTTCCGAGAAGCATCGACGCCTATTTGGATGATAGGTGGGTGTCTATATCGTAGCAGGTGTTCGTTATGTCTTCCGAATTGATTTCAAAAATTGTTAATGCCCTCAATGACTTGGAAACCGCAATTGCATCGGCCAAAGCGTCGGTCAGGGCGGTTGATACCGATGACGCGATGCTCCAAGCGCGTATCGAATCGTATGAGGAAATCCTTCGCCGCCAACGTTCTCTCGTTCATGACCTTTCCGTGGCTATGGAAAATCAGGACTGGAATGAGGTCACGCGCTTAGGCGAATTGGTTCGTGGCTCATCTCTCTTGATTAAGGTTGATGCCGGCTTTATCCTGAACTGGTTGAAGAATCCGGCAACTGCTCGGGAGACTGAGGAGTTTCAAGCTTAATCTCATGGGGTACTAATGGCCGCGCCTGTTGGCCAGCAAAACGAGGGTGCTTTTCAGTCACGCCTCCTTGACGTGGTGGGCACACCCGACGGATTTCTTGGGAAAAATATCGCCTACCAGCAGATCCCTGCATTATTAGAGGAGATCGTCTCCTCCGTCGCCATGCATCATCCTGCCGTCCGGGACGCGAACGTGGTGACTTTTTCCGCGTTAAGTACATTCCTGTCCGACAAAATTCCTGAGATCGATGTATGTCCCGCTATCCCACTTTCTGGTAACGCGGTCCACTTGCTCGAAGTCATGGGGGAAAAGTTTCCGGTCATAAAGGAGTATTTTTTCGGCTTGGATGCAAAATCGGTGCAGATTGATGACATCTCAGCCACGGTCTTTACCCATGAAGTGCCCCATGACCCCAGGCAGGCGATTGAAGTATATGAATTCGTACGATCTCTCCTGAGCGAGCAGAGCGAATGTATCGTTTCTGCGGAGCAGAAAGCGAATCCCAATAAGCCGGCAAACGGGCTTTTCAGTGAGATTACCGTAAATAACTTCTATGAAGTAATCGAGAGTGCCGGCGCCGAACTTCTGATCGTCCGAAACCATAACCGCTGTTTCGGCGTTTATATTTATTTCAATCGCGGACAATGCGCTCCTGAAGATCGGAAATTTTTCGATCGCTCGCGTGAGACGCTGACTCTTCCCGTAAATCAGGAAAAAATCATCGAACAATTTGGAGTTCCGTTCGATCCGGAAAGCTGCGCTTCGGTTTTTGGCGTTTTCATTTCGCGCGATGTTCAGGAGAAGCTCGAAGCTGATGGCGGGGATATCGCGCGGGGAATTGTATACGACGCATTTAACCATCATATGCTCACAGAGCTGGCAGAGGCGCCTGATCATCCTAAATGGATTCTCGGATGGGTGCGCACGTATCCGAATCCGAATACCGCAATTGACGCGCATATTGCGCGCTGTTATTACGATACCGGCATTGAACTTCCGTTCTCCGAGGATGGAGATCTACGTCTTAAACTCCTTTTAATAAACCTTGATCAGCTTGCGGTGCACGGCCCGAACAAAGATGAGTATCCGATTATGCCGCTTGCACCTTCGAAATACATGAATGAATCGAATCATAAAGTTCGAAGGATGCGGGAATCGGCCGCGATGATCCGGTGTGTTGATTGGGATAACCCTCCTTTTTCGGGTATTTGAGGGCGCAATTTATACCCTCGCAAATCTCATTTGTATTGAGTCGGTAGAACAAAAGGACAGCCCCCTTTTCTCACGATTGTAGCTGCCGCTACCGAGTTCGCGCATATTCTTAGCCGTTGTGGAGCGCACTGAGAAGAAAGAGGCAAAAGGTGAGCCCGGTGACATTGGTGTAAATGCCGCCGGGCTCGTTGATAAGCGTTACGATAGCTGCAAATGGGGTTATGCAGCGAGTTGTTCAAAGAAAGGTTGTACTTTCTCGATCGCGCGTGTGCGGATCGAGCTTAAGTAGGGGCGGCTGTAGCCGATGCGGCGCGCCAACTGAGCAACTTTGTGCTCCATGACGTGAACGCCGAGCAGCGTTTCCCGCTCGAGGGGCTGTAGCGCATCGAGCGCTCGGGCGCAGATTTCGCGCAATTCACCGCGGTAGGTATGGTGTTCGGGTGAAGCCGATTCATCGGCGACGCGGTCGTAGATTGGCGATTCGGTCTCCTGGCTCTCGTCGCTTCCGTGGGTCGAGGCCATCGCTGAAGAATGATGCAGCTGGTCGCGTTTAACTGATTTTAACTCGGCAATCAGCACCCCTTTTATATAGGGATAAAGATAGGTGCTGAATTTGGTGCCGCGGCTTTCATCGAAGCTGCGAACCGACTCGCAAAGTGCGATATCGGCCAGGCTCTGCACTTCCGACAGGTCGAGAAATAGGTTCCAGCGCCGGAGGAGTGAGCGGGCGATGCGCAGCGCTGCGGTACGGTTTTCTATTACTAGTTCCTTTTTGCGTTCCGAAAGGGCTTTTTCCGTCATGGTTAAATCTCCAAAAGGATTCAATCTGCAATCAATCTAGTATAAATATATGCGTAATGAAACTAAATTTGCATGCAAAATGAAAATAATTTAGATACAGCAATAAGTGTAGTGATATTAATATGTTGAATGGGCGCTAGAATGCCCGTTCGTATTAAACATTCAAAATGCAATTAATTCTTTGTTAGGCGCGGGCTATGAGATCGGCAATTTTCTGCCGAGTAAGCGTGCCTTTCTTGTCGAGTTTGAGCGCATTTTGCAGCGAGGGCGGTAGGTGCCCACTATTAAAAAGCTGCAACTTTTCAGCGCCCGATAGTTTGAATGCGTGATCGACCGCGGCGACGAAGAGTTGTTGCAGGGCGGGCAGGTCGCTTAGATCCGGCGGCGCGACGAAATAGAGAACGGAGAGATCTTTTCCTGTTAGCTGCAATTCGCATACGGCGCGCACCGCACCGAGATTAGTAAGTTGAAATGAGATGTTCGCGGGATGAAGAATGGTCTCGCCAATCTCTTGTGCGCGTTTCTGAGCCACTAATGTTTCAATCAAGAACGCGCGCGCCGTGCGCCGGGCTTCTTCCCCGGTAATTTCTTGAGTAACGAGCTTCTGTGAATCTTCGGCGCTTGGTGTTTCGAGACTGTGCGAGAGCATTTTTTCAAGCAGAAAGAAGAATTGATGGCGCGCCGTGACGGAAAATGCCGAAAGGGCGCCAAGTAGGCGCCTACCGCCATTTTGCAAGTTACGTTGCGCACGCGCGATGCCGTCCGGGGTGAGCATAACCTGTATGTGGCGCTTGTCGTAGGGGAGGGGGACTTTTTTTATCAAGTTCTCCTCAGCGAGCGAAGTGG
>CAYTAW010000265.1:0-5183 GCA_964435675.1 uncultured Bdellovibrionales bacterium | reverse complement strand
ATTCCTCAGCATTCGCAAACATCTCGACGCCTTCCTCGAAGGACCTTGACGACCTACTGGAACATTGCCGCGCTATTCCAGATCGAATTAGACTGACCACAGATGAATCGCAATTGCAAAAGATTACAAACGAACTACAGGAGCTGTACCAGCTCATGCGCACGTTCCAACAGCAAATTGAAAAGGCTGACCAAAAAAAGTGGTTCAAGTCGGGCAATCAAAAAAAGGCTGAACAAATCAAAGCGGTTCTCGAGGAACTAATGGAGACCCTCCATCCCCAAAAGCTCCCCGAGTTAGCTACCGCCAATCAACAACGAATCGAATATGAGCAGCGACACCTAAAGGAGCAAACAGCGATACAGAGTCAACAGCGGCAGCAGCAGCGCACGGAGCAGATGAAGGAAGTAGAAGCGGATCTCTCCGAGCTGCAACGTTTGCTCGAAGCCGGGAACGCATCCCTTTCCGATTTCTCATCACACAACCAGCCATTGCCGAGCGGCAGCCCGCATTTTCCGCCGCAGACGCATCTCCCCAATGAACAAAACTCGCAAGGGCAAAGTGTCTGGCGCTGGATCATCAATAAGCTCCAATCTATGATCTTTACGCCGAAACGATAGACAGTGGACATCGCCGGAGCGCAAGCACTACTAGGGCGTCGATTTTCGGCGCGGAGATAGAATACCATCGGTTATAGTTGAAGGATGAAGAGAGCTACCACCGGCAGCCGGCAATAACACCCCGTGCACCTCTCATTCGATGGTCGCTGGCAATAAGGGGATCGTCTCGATCTCAAAGTAATACTGTCAGATTGTTGTTACCAGCGATCGCTAACGCTTCGACTTAATTAGCAAACGCTAGAATGTTCAAGTCAGCGGGATTTCCAGTTTTCATTACTTTATCTCCCGATTTCGTATAGAATTCACGGCATGTTGGCAAAGGTTTTTCAAATTCCTCAGTTTACCTTCCAAGGTAGAAAGATGGTGGTTCAGCATGATGGGTATGTCCCTTTCGCTGGCTCCGGTTATGACTCTTCGTCAGACCATGAGACAGCAGCTTGTCGTTTCGATGCGTCTGAGCAAGATGCTATCGATGAGAATCGAATTGCTGGCTGCGGTGTTTGGCGCTGAATATGGCGCTAACTTCCGGCCCAACGAGCAGTGCCCGCACTGCTCAATGAAACTGACGCTGACTGAGGTGCTGAATGGATTCAGCAACAGCCCAACAGACACGCTCAGCACATGCGTGCACTGTAAGAGGCGGTATCAGCCGTTTCTCACCGGGCTCCGAACTGATTCGGGCGCGGCAGAAATCGCTTTTTACTGCAGAGTGCAGACGTTGCATGGGCTGCCGAAACTGGTAAAGCGACCGTTCGCCGAACTGGCATTAAATGCGTATGGGAGGTCGGCGATGATCCACTTCGGAAACCTCAGAGCCGCCTTTGCCGAGATCGGACTAACGTACGATCACGATCCGAGAAAGGGATGGCAGCAGCGAATCGCGCCGTTTTTGGGAGAAGTTCCAGACGCGCAGATAGCCAAAGTGGTTGGAGTCTCGCGCAGCACGATCCGGCGCATGCGAGAAGATGCGCGCATAAAGCCCTTTAAGTCGAGGGGCACTGTGAAATAACGATCCGGAGACCGCCAGTGGTCACCATGGACGTATTCTTTGTGGTTTTATCCAATACCGAGGTCTCCATCCGCCAACAATGGAGACCGCATTTTCTATGAGCCGCCGGCAGTATGCTGCGAATTCTGGTTTCGCGGCTTCACGAGCGATGAAAATCCTGAAATGAGCTGCGATACAAATAGCGCAAATGGCGTGAACCATACGCTCGCCATACTGATATAGGCATTCGATGGATCTTTCGGATCATATATTACCAAGGTACTCTGCCCCTCTCGCATCGAGGCGTAGTTGTGAGGAAGATTGGATCCGCGACTCGAGCCAGCGCCGACAGTAAAATCAATTGGCAGCCCGGTTTGCGTACGGTAGCTAATGTGTGCCGTAAACTTCGTGCACGCGTAGCTCCGGCTTCGTCGACCGCCACCGCACCGGCTATTGTAGGAGGTGATTTGCGTAACGATGCCATCGGCTCTTTGCGCGCGCTTAAGAAAGGCAATGCGATCAATCACGCAGTAGATTAATCCGACAAACAGCGCCAATGATATCGCCGCAAAAATCGGCTGCTTAATCATTCTTCGCGGTCCCCTGCCCTTCGCGATGATGTTCGTAGCTAATGGCCGCAACGACGTTTACAAACAACGAGAAGAATATCAGATAGAAAAAGATGAAGTAGGCAATATTACCGCGCGAAGAGACGATGGCCGCATCCACATAACTCGGCACATTTTGCAACAATAAGAGATAGAAAACCGAGAGCGCTGATCTGCCAAAACTACCCCAATGCGCCGGATCACTTTCAAAAAAAAGAAAATTGCCTGCGATAGTGAAGATATACCCCCACACGCAAACGATCATCGCCGCATAGACGAGCTCATCAAGAGATTCTTCCATCCGATCTATAAAACCGCGCAGCCGATCGGAAATGGAAAAGACGCGAAGCACGCGGATCACGCGCGCAAGACGGGCAACCGGCGCGAAAGCGCCCGGTCCGGGCAGAAACGAAAGTGTGACGACGACGAAGTCAAACGTGTTCCAAAAATCATTAAAGAAATCTCGAAAGCGCGGCGCATATGCAATCAGACGTACCGCAATCTCAACCGCAAAAATGATCTGTGTTAGATAAAAGAAGATCTCGAACCAGAGCCCGAAGTGCTCCTCGAAATACGGAACTGTTTCCAGTCCCATACTGAACGCGGTTAACAGTACGAACCAAAGAATAAAAGTCTGGAAAGTTTCACTAAGGGCGAGCCGGCGGCAAAAGGCGACCATGTGATTGATATAACCGTGAATAATGCGCGCAACAAGCGGTCTTTTTTATCTTTTCCGAGGTTGCAAAGTAAAGCCGTTTTCTACCTTTCACTCGTCCGGCTGATCGCATTCTATGCAATTGAGCTCACTACCGATCTTCTCTTGCCGGCCGGCAGCCACCGTGACCCACTCGCGGCGCTCGAACGGAGGCTTGTGCCTTACGTGCTGATTATGACCACATTCAAGTTCAGCAACCCAATCGTGCTGCTCGTCTTGGTGAAAACCGGTAATTTTTTGCTTCATCGCCATCACGACGGAGACTCCGATTTTCTAGCCGCGCATTTCGAGCCCATGGCATCGCGGAGGCATTGCGGCGACTGCGAGCTTTGGTTCCAAGGCATTCTGGCGAGAACAATTGCCAGGCCGCAAAAATCAAGGGCGCCGGCAATCGTCAAACCCATACCAATTAAGAGCGGGAGGATGTTCCACCACGGACTGACAAACCAACTAAGCATAACACCGACGACAACCATGCTCCCTGCTATTATGCGCACTTGTCGGTCGATTGAAATTGTACGGCGCGTTCCGTACACCATCGGCAAGCCCGCCTGCTGCCAGGCCAGCGTCCCACCTTCAACGACATAGGTTCCTCTAATTCCCGCTGCTTCAAGCCTTGTGTGCGCCGTTTTTGCACGAGAGCCGGACTGACATAAAATGTAGACTGGCCCATCGCTCTCGGCAAGCAAAGTAGCCATTTCGTCACAACTTAGACGTTCAAGCGGCATGTTGGTTGCCCCTTGCGCATGGGAAGTTTCAAATTCGGCCGCGGTTCTCACGTCGATCACTCGGAAAGACGCACCCGCCTCAATTCGCCGCAGTAAGTCAGAAATTGCGATAATGTGCATATATCCCTCACTATTTAGCTGTCTCTGCGCGAAGAGCTTCCAGTGCCTCAGTGACCCGGGGAAGGTAGGTATACGATGGGCCACCTTGCATGAGTACGGCAACCCCAGCCGCTTCGAGAACCTGCTCCGGAGTCGCCCCCGCTTTGACGGCGGCTTTTACGTGCGCATAGATGCAATTCTCACATCGGGTTGACACCCCGATACCAAGCGCGATGAGTTCCTTATCACGAACACTCAACGCTCCATCTCTCATCACCGCTTGATGGAGCGCGCCGAATCCTTTAACCACTTCCGCCATTGATTCCCGCACCGGCCTCATCGCCGTAGAATTTTCCCTGTAATAAGTTTCGGCATCTTTTATCACGTTTCACCTCTCGTTTATATATGCTATAATTACTATATTACTATACAGTAATATAGTCAAGCACAATATGAAACATCCAAGCTTAGATGTAACCCAATTACAGGCCGTGGCACGGCTCTTTGCTACGCTTGCCGAACCGAGCCGCCTGCAGCTTCTTCAATGTTTAAAATCAGGAGAGCAGAGCGTCAGTGAGCTCGTCGATCAGACCGGACTAAAACAAGCTAATGTTTCGAAGCAACTCGGTCTGCTTGTGTCCGCGGACCTTGTCGGCAGGAGGCAGGACGGAAATCGGGCGCTCTATTCAATCAGTATGCCGCTGGTATTTGAACTTTGCGATTTAGTCTGTAATGGCATGGCGGCCAAAGCCGCAGCCTATGCCAATGCACTCAAGCGACGACGGCGGTGAAAAATACCAGCAAGCCAGCGTTGGGCGGCTTGCCAGAAGGAAAAACGCTTTTCGACATCGTCATAGAAATAATTCACAATCCCGGACCAAATGAAACCGAGCTTGAGGACGGTGTTGAGCTAATCTGGGAATAATGAATTATTCTCGGCAGGACTATCTATCGTCGAGAGGCAACTTTTCTAGCCGATTATGGAGCGTGACGCATGTTTATATCCTACGCAGTCGGACTTTCGATGATCAGCAATACGTTGGCTTCACATCTGACCTTCATGATCGGCTGTTAAGGCATAATCAAGGTTGTGTTCCTCATACGTCGAAGTTTCGCAGAGCGGCAAATTAAGAAATGGTCGCGAGCCAAAAAAGAAGCCTTGATTGCCGGTGATAGCGAAGCGCTTGTACGTTTGAGTATAAGTAACGACTGATCGATCTTACAGGGAAGCCGTTCGACGCAGTCGCTATCGCTCCTTTGCTCAGGGCACTCGACGCGCCGTCGAATGGCTTGCCACGAGCAAGCTGCCGGAGGCAGCGCGTCGAGTGGGGTTGTGGCAACCAATTCGTACCAAGTGCGAGCAGTCCGCCTACGCGGCTACGCCGTCTCCGGCGGGGCCCTCTCCCGCGACGAGGCCGCGAAGATCCT
>CAYTAW010000264.1:0-5190 GCA_964435675.1 uncultured Bdellovibrionales bacterium | reverse complement strand
CCGAAATACCAGGGCAACCGATATGCCGACGACTCGCTTGCAGGGAGTCGGATGAACCGCGAAAGTAAAAATATCACCAATCCGGCCAAGCCGTACCGGCAGGCATTAAAGATGAGTGGCTCCACGTGCGCGGCCCCCACGCGCTGCGCGATAAACGAGCTTCCCCATATGATTGTTACGAAAATAAGAATTAAGTCCGGGCGGCGGCTTTTCAAATACGAACTCTCGAGGACGGATTATCGCACACTCACGAAAACATCTGCTTGACGCGCTCGAAGAACCCCTTCTCAGTTTCAGTTTTGCGCGCTTCTTCGAACTCTTTAAGCTTTTCGAGAAGCGTACGTTCTTCATCGGAAACCCTCTTAGGGATTTCGATATTCACGCGCACATGTTGATCGCCTCGGCGGGTCGTACCGAGAACCTGAATACCGCGATTTCTAATCCGAAAAACCTTACCGGATTGCGTGCCTGCGGGGACCTTGATACTCGCCGGACCATCAAGAGTCGGGACTGTCACCTCACGTCCGAGCACCGCGTCGGTATACGAGATCGGCCACTCAAGCACGATTTCGTTTTCTTGACGCTGAAAAAACTCGTGCGGTTTGATTTGAATCTGAACGTATAGATCTCCCGCCGGTCCGCCAGCAAGCCCCGCCTCTCCTTCGCCGCGAAGCTTGAGCCGCTGACCGGTATCGATTCCCGCTGGCACCTTAACCTTCAACTTACCTTCCGAAACTTCACGTCCGCTGCCGCGACACTTAGAGCATGGATTCTTGATGATTTGTCCTACCCCGTTGCAGGCGTGGCAGGTGCGGGCAATGGTGAAAAATCCCTGCTGCATACGAATCTGCCCCGCTCCAGCGCACGTTCCGCAGCGCTCGGGTGAAGAACCCGCAGCCGCTCCACTTCCCGAACATCCAGAACAGGGCACTTGCTTGCCGATTGAAATCTCTTTCTCTGTTCCGAATGCGGCCTCTTCGAAGGTAACTTCGAGATCATAGCGCAGGTCACGGCCCGCTTGGCCGCGCGACGTGCGCCGACCGCCGCCACCGGCCGAACCGCCGAAGAACGAGCTAAACAGATCGCCAAAAATATCCTCGAATCCTGAAAAATCTCCGCTAAACCCGGAGAATCCGCCACCACCCTGCTCGAATGCGGCATGACCGAACTGATCGTAGCGTGCGCGCGAATCGGCATCGCTGAGGGCGGAGTAGGCTTGCGTGGCTTCCTTGAACTTCTCCTCCGCTTCCTTATCGCCCGGATTTTTATCAGGATGATATTTAACGGCGAGCTTGCGGTAGGCTTTCTTGATGTCATCGAGCGACGACGAACGAGACACTCCTAGCACTTCATAGTAATCTCGCTTAGTCACAATCAACTCTCAGAAACGTACCCATTTTGCTCGGACGCTTATCACGTTCGGGTGATAGCGCAAAAGCGAATCGACTGAAACAGCCGATTCGCTCGTTCGAAATACGCCGCTCGAGCACGGCGCATTGTATTTACAGCGCGCTAGTTATCACGAACTTCTTCGAAGTCCGCGTCGACAACATCGTCGCCGCCCGCCGCTGCACCAGCGCCCGCGCCGGCGTTGTCAGCCTGCGCGCCCGCGCCATCTTTCGCGGCTCCTTCCGCCGCTTTCTTATACATCTGCTCAGTAAGCTTATGCGTCGCTTTTTGCAGAGCTTCAGTCGCGGCTTTAAGCTCAGCAAGCTCCTTCGACTCGAGGCGCTTCTTGGCGTCCTCGATAGCGGTCGTCAGAGTACCCTGATCTTCAGGAGAGAGCTGCGCGCTCAATTCTGAGAAGCTCTTTTCTGTCGAATAAATCAGCGAATCGAGCTGATTACGCGCCTCGATAAGCTCGCGCTTTTTCTTATCCTCGTCCGCATGCGCTTCAGCATCCTTGACCATCTGTTGAATTTCGGCGTCGCTCAACCCCGAGTTTGCGGTAATCTGAATCGATTGCTCCTTACCCGTCCCCATATCCTTTGCCGAAACGTGCACGATGCCGTTGGCGTCGATGTCGAAGGTAACCTCAACCTGCGGGACGCCGCGCGGAGCCGGCGGAATTCCCACAAGCTCAAAACGCCCAAGCGTCTTGTTGTCACCCGCCATTTCACGTTCACCCTGAAGCACGTGAATTGAAACAGCCGGCTGGTTGTCAGCCGCCGTAGAAAACACCTGCGATTTACGCGAAGGAATCGTCGTGTTCTTATCGATTAACTTGGTAAACACGCCGCCGTAGGTCTCAATACCGAGACTGAGCGGAGTTACGTCGAGCAGAAGAACGTCTTTTACCTCACCCTTCAATACGCCACCCTGAACCGCAGCGCCAACTGCAACCGCCTCGTCGGGATTGACCCCCTTCGACGCTTCCTTACCAAAGATCTCCTTGACCTTTGCCTGAACGGCAGGCATGCGCGTCATACCGCCGACCAGGATGACTTCGCTGATATCGCTCATTGAGACGCCGGCATCCTTGATTGCGGTGCGGCATGGCTCAACGAGGCGCGCGAGCAGGTCAGCGCACAACGCTTCAAGCTTCGAACGCGACAGCTTCACATTCAAATGCTTCGGACCCGAAGCATCCGCCGTAATGAACGGAAGATTTACATCGGTCTCCATCGACGAGGAGAGCTCATGCTTGGCCTTTTCTGCGGCCTCTTTAAGACGCTGCAGCGCAAGCGTATCCTTCCGAAGATCGATACCTTGATCTTTCTTGAACTCGTCAGCAAGGAACTCAACAATCTTGTGATCGAAGTCCTCACCGCCCAAGAACGTATCCCCGTTCGTTGACTTCACTTCGAATACGCCGTCGCCCAACTCGAGAACCGAAACGTCAAAGGTGCCGCCGCCGAGGTCGAACACGGCGATTGTTTTTTCATTCTTCTTATCTAAACCATACGCAAGAGCAGCCGCCGTTGGCTCGTTGATAATACGCAGAACGTTTAGGCCCGCGATCTTTCCCGCGTCCTTAGTCGCCTGACGCTGAGCATCATCGAAATAGGCCGGCACCGTGATAACTGCGTCGGTTACTTTTTCACCAAGATAGTCTTCTGCGGTTTGCTTCATCTTGGTAAGAATCATCGCGGAAATTTCTTGCGGGCTCTTCGATTCACCCTTGAGACTTACCCACGCGTCGCTATTTGGCGCCTTGGTGATCTCGTACGGCAAAACCTTCTGCGCCTTGACAACTTCCGGCGCATCAAACTTGCGGCCGATAAGACGCTTTACCGCGAAGATCGTATTCTTTGGATTGGTAACTGCTTGCCGCTTGGCTATTTGACCTACGAGGCGTTCACCGGAATCGTTCGCAGCCACTACTGATGGAGTCGTTCGGCTGCCCTCACTGTTTGCGATGACCTGAGGATTTCCGCCCTCCATGATCGCTACGCATGAATTGGTAGTCCCTAAGTCAATTCCGATAATCTTTCCCATGCCTTCTATCGTCCTTATTCGTATTGCTAAACTAAACCTTTATATTCTAATGAAATCTTTCCTCGGCTATTGGTTAACCATCACCGGTAAATTTATCAAGCAGTTAAGCGTATTTTTACGCGATAAAAACGCGTGTCATGCGATCACACCCGCCCACAAGACTAACCGCATGAAATTGTTATCTTTATCGCACAGCTTGGCTCACCAAACCGGACGATGTTAATCGTTTTCCGATACGGCGACGATAACTTGGCCTGGGCGAATTAGTTTATCTTTGTAGAAAAACGCTTTCTTGAGCTCATTAACCACACTTCCCGGCTCGGCATCCGGACTTGAAACCTTGCTAATTGCCTCGTGCTTGACCGGGTCAAAACTCCTTCCAACCGCGCTCTCCCCGCGCACATCCCACTTACCAAGCACCTCGAGAAACCGTTTATGAATCATCTCAACGCCTTGGCGAAATTTTTCGATCTCGGTTCCACTATTTGCCAAAGCCAGCTCAAAATCATCGACCACCGAGAGCAAATCGACGATGATCTGCTCGCCCTGATATTTTATAAGATCGCTGCGCTCTTTTACGGCGCGTTTGCGAATATTTTCAGCATCAGCGAGAGCGCGCAGGTATTTGTCGTTGAGATCGTTGCGCTCGGCGATGAGTGCGGCAAATTGTTCAGCGCCCCCTGCTGCTTGGTCGTCGCCCCCCACGCCGTCGGCTGCGTTTGCGCTCAGCTTCGAGAAATCGACGTCACGTTCGTCTTCTGCACTTGATTTAGTATCGTCCGCCACTTATCTCTTCCTTTGGATGTGCCAAAATTGACCCCTACCCCTATAATCATTCTAGTTCCATTTGGCAACTCAATGGAAGGAACACCGTAGCGATTATGAGCCAAAAACAGCAACATTTCAGGGGAATCGTTATACGCACGCTGCCCTCCGCCGAAGCTGATTTAATCGTGGCTATCCTTGATGAGCGCGGAGAGAAGCATGTGGTAATTGCAAAACAAGCGCGCAAAAGTCGCAAACGCTTCGGCAGCTCGCTCGACCTCTTCGACTTCGGGCGCTTTGAGACTACGATTGGCCGGGGGAACCTAGCGTTGCTGCAATCCTTCATCCCCGAAAGCGGATTCGGCGGTCTACGCAACTCGCTCTCGAAAATTGCCTGCGCCTCGGTCGTTGCTGAGGCAACCGATCTTTTAATACCCGAGGCGCACCCTGAAGATGGCGCGATTACCGCGTTCTCGATTATTCACGGCACGCTGTCCGAAATTAATCACGCGAGCGATAAGAAGGGTGAATTTCGTGCGCTATACGAAGGATTGTCGCAACTGCTCGAAATCAGCGGATACCACGACGCCGAGCAGGCGCGTGCGCCGTCGCTACACGCGCTACGGCTCGCGATTATTCAGATTGAACAGTGCGCAGAGCGAAAACTCAGATCGAAAGAGTCCCTGGAATTAATCGCGAAAGACCTCGCCGCTTGAAAGTCAGGCGCGATGCTACGATCGAAATTCTTAGTGACAGCCGCATCCCGATCCACAGCCGCCCCCGCCGGTAGTTTTCAGCGACTTCTTCTCACCGCTAGATTCACCCTTGGTCTCGGATTTTGCGGAATCGGTTTTCGGAGTCGAATCGGTGCTCGCCGAAGAACTCTTCTTGGAAGAAGTGCTAGAACCAGAGGAATAATCGGTTTTATACCACCCTGAACCCTTCAGATGAAACGCCGAGGCGGAGATAACGCGCTCGGCTTTGCAA
>CAYTAW010000263.1:0-5209 GCA_964435675.1 uncultured Bdellovibrionales bacterium | reverse complement strand
GTTGCAGAAATACCAATTTCCGTTCAAGAAGCGGTTGCCGGAGCCCATATCTCAATACCGACCCTCGATGAACCGGTCTCACTGAAAATTCCTCCCGGCTCGCAAAGCGGCAGCGAGATTCGCTTAAAGAATCGCGGTATTCCCATAAAGGATGGCGAGCGCGGCGACCTTTTTGTGCGCTTGATGGTCAAAGTTCCCGACGCGCCCGAGGCAGTCGGCATCAAAGAAAAGGTGTTAGAACTCGAAAAGTATTACAGCGCACCAGTGCGCAATGGCCTCCCCAAAATCTTGGTCGAATAGCGGTGGCGGGCGAATT
The DNA here is from genome assembly GCA_964435675.1 of uncultured Bdellovibrionales bacterium. GTDB lineage: Bacteria > Bdellovibrionota_C > UBA2361 > UBA2361 > CAYTAW01 > CAYTAW01. The sequence continues at coordinate 4,893 of CAYTAW010000263.1, read as the reverse complement.
ATTACGAATGCCGAACGCACTAATCTCCCTGCTGCGCTCGTTCGCCGCGCAGGCCGTTGCTATTGCCACCCTGCTAGCGGTATGGAAGTCGGCCGAACCATCTCTTGAAGCACCGCTCGCTCTAACATTGGCACTCAGTGTCTCCGGAAGTTGCGCAGGCGTGCTCTCCTGGCTACTGGGCTTGACACTTCCGTGGCGCATTCTGAACGCCATCTTCCCATTGGCGCTTTTTTCGCTCTTGGTCTTTAGTGTCTCTCACTGGATATTCGCACTCGCCGGCATCACCATTTTTGCGCTCTACCTGCCTGCGCTCTTTTCGCAGGTACCTTTTTTTCCGACTAGCAGCGCGACCGTCGAAAAATTGCTCGAGTTTTTACCGGACAATACCGAATTTCTTTTTGTCGATCTCGGCTGTGGCTTTGGCGAACCTCTTTTTTCACTGGCCAAACGCCGCCCCATGGCTCAATTCGTTGGTCTCGATTTAAGCCCCTTTTCAGTAGCCCTGGCCTGGACGCGTTCGCTTTTTTTTCGCAATGCGCGCATCAAATTCGCAAATCTTTGGACTCATCCGCTCACCCAGTATGATTATGTGTACGCATTTCTCGCTCCGCCGCCAATGGCGCGCCTCGGGGCTAAGGCACGCAGCGAAATGAAGCGTGAAGCGCTTTTGATCAGCAACACCTTTGAAATCCCCGGTGCCACTGGCCGCGAAGTTTCGGTCAATGACCCCACTCAAAATACGCTATATATATACCAGTGGGATCCCGGCGTTCAGCTTGACAGCGACGCCATGCAGAACGCACAATCATCTCGATGAAAAGCCAATTTCCCAGCGACCTTACAGTATGCCTGCCAATTATCCGGGATTCCGTGGCCGGAGTTTTGCAAGCAATAGCTGCGGCACCCGCCGAATATTCGATGATCGAAGTCTGGCTTGACTACATAGAAGGACTCGATCAATCGGGCCTAGAACAGATTGTCACTGCGAGCGGCACTCGCTCGCTCCTGGTGCTTTTCCGTAGGCAAAATCTCGAACCTATTGTCATGCCCGAGAGCGTTCGCCAGCAGTTTTTGCGCGCACTCCCTCCCTCAGTGTTCGTCGATTTTGATATCGCTACACAGCTTGATGATGTTGAGTGGTGTAGGAAGCAGCGCGCCGATCTTCAGCTGGTGCTATCATACCATAATTATCAGTGCACACCGGACGCCGGAGCTTTACGCGCGCTTGTCGCGCAGATGCGAGAACATGGCGCCGCAATCTGCAAGTTTTCGACTTTTTGTCAGAGTGAGACCGATGTACTGCGCTTAATGTCTCTACTGTTAGAGCTGCGGCAAGAACATGTGCGATGCTGCGTCCTGGGAATGGGCGCTGCGGGAAAACTAACGCGTATCATAGGTCCGCTGCTCGGCAGCGAGATTGCATACGCACCACAAGACGTGGCACACTCCTCTGCACCAGGTCAGATAACGCTGGACCAGTTAAAATCAATTTTTCGGGAGCTTTCCTTTTGATGAGCGGCAGTTCGTTTGGCCACCTATTCCGAATTTCAACGTACGGCGAATCGCACGGCGGAGCGGTTGGCGTAGTCGTCGACGGCTGCCCTCCGGGATTAGCCCTGAGCGAAGCCGACATTCAACCCGACCTCGATCGCCGTAAGCCAGGACAGAGCGAAATTACTACGCCGCGTAAGGAAGAAGATACGATTCAAATATTATCTGGCGTATTCGAGGGGAAAACTACCGGAACTCCTATAATGATTATGGCACGCAACAAAGATGTGCGCTCCCAAGACTACAACAATCTGAAAGATCTATACCGTCCTTCGCACGCCGATTTCACCTATACCGAAAAGTATGGCATTCGCGATTGGCGCGGCAGCGGACGCGCATCCGCGAGAGAAACGTTGGCACGCGTAGCGGCGGGAGCGATAGCGAAAAAGTATTTACGGGAAAACTGCAATATTGAAATCTTGGGATTGGTCGAACAGGTAGGTGATATCCGCGCTTCAGTCGATTTGGAGAGGGTTTCTTCACAAGAGATTGAAAGCAATCTCGTACGCTGCCCCGATCAGTCCAGCGCAAAGAGGATGATCGCTCGTATTCAGGAAGTACAGGCCGAGGGCGACTCTATTGGCGGCATTATCTGTGGAATAGCGCGAAATGTTCCCGCTGGACTCGGCGAACCGGTCTTCGATAAGTTGCACGCCGATCTCGGCAAGGCGATGCTCAGCATAAATGCCGTTAAGGGCTTCGAAATTGGCAGCGGCTTCAGCGGCGTCGCACTGAAGGGAAGTCAGCACAACGATCCTTTTGCGGCGAAAAACGGTAAAGTACGGCCGACGCAAAATAAGGCTGGTGGTGTGTTAGGAGGCATCTCTACAGGAGAAACTATATATTTTCGTGTGGCATTCAAGCCGGTGGCAACGATCAGTAAAGAGCAGCAAACCGCCTCAGTTTCCGGCGAGAATGTTTCCCTTAAGGCCGGCGGCCGTCACGATCCGTGCGTCGTCCCGCGAGCGGTCCCAATAGTTGAGGCCATGACCGCCCTCGTCCTAATCGACCACCTCCTCCGCCAAAAGGCCCTCCGCTAATATTCTTCCTGGTGCACGGCAACAATTTTTACAGGGATAAGAAACCACGCCGCATGTGCAGACATAACTGAAATTACGATCTCACTCGGCACAAAACGTGCCTTCGGATTCAAAATATCCATGAAATATCTATGTAATTCAGACGAAGTACTCAGCAAAGATGAAATTTCGCTCAACGAATACACTTAGCCACATGTCGATGAAATTCAGTAAAAGCGTCACTACAAAAAGGATAGATTCCCCGAACCTGGTAAAGGCAACATATTGTACAGAGGCCGTATCGGTGGCCGAAACGCGCCTGGGGGCCATTCAACCAAGGCGTCGCCGTTTCTAAAGCGCCGATAACATTCTCGACACTTTTCACAGAATATTTTGTACTCTGCTATAAACGCAATTCTCAGCCGTTTGATAGACGAAAGGCAAAAGATCTTTCTTTCGCGACTTTTTGGCTTGTGTGGCTTCAGAATCTGTTGGGAGCTAAGTCGAACGACTCCCATTACCGTTTTCCCTTCCCTTTTTCTTCGCTCTCGCGCAAGCTGCTCTCGCCGTTTCAACTTTTCACGAACCAAGAGATTGATATCGGCAATCTCTTCCACTGTGGTGACCCCAAAGCACTCCATCCAAAGGTTAGGTCTTCTCGTTAATTTGTGAGTCTTTTTATTTTGTTTTTTTAACTGTCGAACAAGCCCGAGATCTTCATCTTGAGAAAGGACGGGACAAACGAGTTTAGGAATACTCGGCCGGCGAATCCAAGGGTAACACGTGCTAACTTCAGCCCTTGAGAAGTTAGAAGCGCTATTAAAATCACCCCAGGACGAGAATCCCGGGAACTTCTCGATGGTATCAACTAAGTCATCCTGTGCGGGATTTGCGTATAAGTAGGAGATGCGATCGATTCCTTCCTGTAGGTCTAGTATCTTCGCGACCATGGGACGGCCTTCCCAAAGATTTAGGTGGTCTATTCCAAGAAGTCTTTTAATTGCCTCAGTAATCTGCTTTTGCACCTCGGAAAGAAAGCACTTAAACATCTCTGCGTCATAGGCCAACAAAATTAGGTGGGCGTGTGAGCCGTTCCAAATATCATGGCATATGGTTACTTTGTTATCACGCTGGGCGCGGGCTAAAGCGGCGCCAATTATCAGGTTAATAACATGATAGGCAACGAGCGGTAGTCCTTCCTTGGCCCGAAAGCATACTTCGTAGCACTGCTTGGACTCTATGCGGCGGTTCATACGGCCCATCGAATTTTTCTCCTCGAAATATTAATTCGAAGAAAAGGGCTATTAGTTGTCTAGAAATGTTGGCTGGCACCAAAAAAAATAAAAAGACTGTAGGGGGTCAAAAAGGCCGAGGCGGCCAAAAAAGTTGCGATGCACCAGTCTTTTTGAGCGAAACAGTTTAGCTCGTGGCTAGGGATGCTTCTTCTTCGGCACTGAATAAGAGCGGAGGGACTCGCACGTGTAGGCCGGACTGAACAACTCTCAGCCAGATGTCACGAGCGAGTTCCTTGTTTTCTGGATCTAGGAACTGGTAAACGTCCGGCGTATTAAGCGCGTGATTCATCGCAGTCACTACATAGATAGGTGCCGCGCTCTCTTCGTCCATACGCTCTTTGATGAGCTGTAAAAAGCTCTTTAATTCGGTCTTCGACGAAATAACTGGAGAGGAATCGGTCTCTACCATAGGCTTAGGAGAAACAGCTTTTGATTTTGGTTCGCGCTTTTTGTTCATTTATAACCTCACTACTACCTAACGGTTCTACCGCTAAAGTCAAGGAAGAGCCATCCTCAAATAGGATGCAAAACAGTCCTATTTTGATGCACTAAGACCCGCCCTTCATTTTAAGCATGCCATTTTCAATAACAATCGATTTAACTCCTTTCAAGGTCTCAAGCACGTCGTTTTTAGCCTCGGGTTTCATCTGTTCGAACAGGTTCTCGCCCACGAGTTGCTCGACCGCTTGCTCCGGCAGCTCCTTCCCACCGACCTCAAGATTTTTAACACGTACGTCCAGATTGCCTTCCCCCATCTGCACCCGCAACGAAAGCAATCCATTCAAATATCGGTCGGTATATCCCAATTCATCAAGGGGAAGACTGAGAATACCGCGCAGATCGGCGCCTTCAATTGCGATGCGAAAATGATCAGTCATGCCTTCCAATCCCGGATGTGATGCGAGGTAGGTATTAATTTCAGAAGCTGAGAGCTCAATCGAGCTCTGCTTGCCTTCCCGAACCGCGGTGCGGAATGCTTCCACCTTACCCTTCACACGCAAATAACTATTGGTAGTAGAGTCAAGAGG
>CAYTAW010000262.1:0-5221 GCA_964435675.1 uncultured Bdellovibrionales bacterium | reverse complement strand
AACGTTGCCGCCGCAGCTTTTATGGCGCTACTCGTACCGGTATACGCTTCGATCAACGTTGAGCGCCAATCAATAATCATTCTCGTCAGCTTAATCGCCGGGCAAACGATTGCCGGCATTGATTCGATTTTTGCGCACCTAAACGTCGATCTGACTCAGAAGATATTTGTTGGTGAAGTAACCGAATCCGGGCAGCTCGCGCTCGTCCTTCCCGCGCTCTTTGGCCTGCTGCGATTCCTCAATGAAAAGACCGAAGCCACACGCAATACAACCCTCTTTTCTTCGGAGCACGTTCAGGAACTCATTTCGGCAGCAACGCTCATACTGCTCCTACTCGCGTGTTCAGCTTCTACCCTGAACCTCTCTTCAGCCGCATTTGCTGTACTCGCGGTCGTATTGTCCTGCACTTTTGCGGGCGCGCTTCTATTCTTATATTCGCAAAGGAGAGATGGTGCAGATTTCACTCACTTTGTTTTTTCAAGCGTGCTTTTAATTGCCTTGCCATTGACGTTGGCAACAATCATCGAAAATCTGAAGCGCGGTCCGTGGGCCGGCGTGCTGGTGGGCCTCTCGGTCTATTTCCTCTCCTACCGTCCGCGCGCAATTATCCCCGTACTTGCTATAGCTGTTTTCTCATTCGCCACAATCACTCCCGTGCGTGAACGTATTCTTTCGGCGCGCGAGCACTTTTTTATTTCAGGGGGACGGAGCGAGATCTGGGATATCGGCGCGGAGCTAATCACCACCTACCCAACCGGCATCGGCTTTCGCAACAGCGCTGTGCTCGGCAAATTTTCCAAAGATATTCCCGATAATTTGCGCCACTTCCACAGCAATCCCATCAACATCGCCGTCGAGTCAGGGGCGCTTGGATTTGTGCTATTTTACTGGTGGATTGCGCGCTGCCTCGCGTGCGCATTCCGCGTGCGCGGAGAAAAACAGCCTCACCACGCGCTGGCGCTGGGGATCGGGTGCGCGCTGATATCATGGCAGACCGCGGGACTGGTAGAATTCAATGCGGGTGACAGCGAAGTGCTGCTGATGGCGTACGTACTAACGGGAGCACTCGGATCAATCGTGCGCGCGGAAGTCACTACCGCAACGGACGAACGTCACGCAGACCACTTCGTTTCGCGCGCGGCAAATAGTTTATAGCGCCGAGTGGCTTATAATTTCCCGACCCGACGAATCAACGACATGTCGTCGCTTATTTTTTCTTTTATGTCGTGAAGCTCGCGGCTCATCAAGCTGAGCATGCTGAGAGACGTTTCATTTTCGACGTCTTTCTCGAGCTGATCGAGCGTGCGGTTTTGCGATGTTTGAATAGTTGATGGACGGAGCTGAAGCTCCCGTCCAGGACCTGCGTGCTCTTGAAAGAGCGCATCGCGCTCACTGAGCATGGCGCGCACCTGGGTGAATTCCTCTTTTAGACTTTTCTTAACACCTGCTGCGGCTTGGCTACGCACGCGTTTTTCGTCTTCAAGTGCAGGTTGTCCCGTTCCCGCGCTCAGCACTCGAGAGGGGATGATGGACGCGCGCGCTGAATCGGTTCTTCCATTGTTCGTATGAAACAGGGCAATCTGCTCATCGGCAATCTTGAGTTTCGCGCGCAGCAATGAAATCTCTTTATAGCGCTCATCGAGAACTTGCTCGCTTTTCGCCCGCGCACGCTCGGCTTGTGCCAACGCATCATGCGAATCCGTACGCACCCTCTCCAATTCGGATTTGAGCGCCGTCACCTCTGCCTGCGCGCGCGCCTCTACTTTTGCCAGCGCTTCAGCTTGGGATTTCTGCAGCTCCTCGACGATTGCTTGATGAATTTCTTGATTATCGCCGGAAACCGCGGCCTCCGAGAGCAAGTGCGGCTGCGGTGGGCAGCGTAACTCGCCAACCGGGGCACTCTGCATTTCGGCAATCAGCGAGCTCTTCAGCGCGACTTCATTTTCCGATGCCTCAAGCTGTCTTTTAAGCGTATCAACGGTTACCTGCAGCTCAGCGACCTGGTCGACAAGCTGGATACCCTGAGAATCCGTGCGATACGCGCGTCCATCGGCGAGCCTTCCGCGCAGCGCTTCTTCGGCCCGCAGCGGTACGGCGGAAATTAAGATAAAGAGCCCAAGCGAAAGCAGCTTAATTTGATTTGACCGCATAAGACCTCTCAAATATTAAGAAAATCGACTCGTTCAGCGCCTGCAAGATACACCGCGCCTGATAAAGTAGATGAAATGGCCGCGATTCGGGGTGCGCCCAATTTGAGCTTCATTCTATAGAGTAAAACGGAGGATGTCAGCCGATGCGGACTCCTGGGAAGTTCGTGGTAACCCCCGGCAGTTAGCAGAGCGCGGCCGGAGAACGGCTCTCTATAAAATATCGATGAACCGCTATGCTTGAACTTCGAGGAGCACCGAGCCCCAACTCAACCCTGCCCCCACAACCGCAACCGCTATGCGCCGACCGGTGACAAAATTCTCCCAATGCTCTGCCAATACAATAGCAGCGCTTGCGCCCGCCTGGTTGCCACTCGTTTCGACATTATGCCAGTGGCTCTCTTCTGGTATGCCGCGATTGTTGGTGATTTGCTGAAGCATAGTGCGGTTTGCTTGATGCCCAACGAAGATGTCTTTCTTCCAATCGAGATTGAAACGCTCCTCCATTGCGCGGATAAGGCGCACGGTCTGGCGCACCGAGAAGTCACGCACAGCCCTTCCATCCTGACGGAAGTGTCCAAGCGTCTCGACAACGACTGCGCCACAACGAGTCGGATCGGCCATAAAAAAGGTATCGAGCACTTTCAGCTTGCCCGGCTTCCGAGCAGAAACAATCCAAGCCGCTGCGCCGTCGCCCCAAATCGCGCCATCAGTGCGATCATTATAGTTCACGCGCTGCGAGAGCGCCGCCGTAGAAATACAGAGAACATACGGGGGCATTTTTTCGGGCGAAAAATTCTCAAGGTAGTCCATATGCAGCGCAAACGCGGGACAGGCGCTAAACACATCGTACGCGATACCAGCTACACCTAATTTTTGCGCAATGCGCTGACCTTCCGAGGGAGAGAGATAGTCGGGAGCGCAGCAATTGCAAATGACCATTCCGATATCGGAGGCTTCGAGGCCGGCGCGCTTAAGAGCCACTTGCGAGGCGCGTACCGCGAGATCAGTTGGCGATGAAGACGCGAACTGGCGCCCCACCTTAGGATCTTGATTGCGGTATTTTCTAATATATTCAATTGGCAGCGTGCTTTTACGCGTATGAATACCGATCTTATCGTATATCCACTGTGCGCTCGTTCCCGTCTCCAACCCTTCGAGAAACTGATTATCGATTACATTTTCAGGGCGCGAAAAGCCCATGCCTAAAATGTGCAGCATTACAACCTCCCCCGCACGCGAAAAACGGTACTGCCGTAATTCATACCGCCGTCAGCGAGTATCACCGCAAGATACTCTCCGTCTCGCAGCGCATCCCACTGCTCGGCAAGCGCATAGAATGGAGAAGTTCCAAGCATGTCGCCCCTCTTAGAAAATTGATTGATTACCTGTGACGGATCGGCACCATGATTGCGCAGCGTTTCTTGCGGAATGGCTCCGTCTTGCAGAGACCAGAAGAATTTCATCCGCGCCATATGCTCTTTAACTGACAATTTATCGAGCATCTTTCCGAAGACCTTGTCGATTTGACCCCGCAGAACCGCCTCATCGTTTTTTTGTCCAACCAAATATCCAAGCGTATCGAGTTCGTAGCGCGGAGCACGGAACGGTTCGACACGGAAGTCGGTGTAGACAACCTCCAGACCGCGCTCCGAATCCACCGACAGCACGCACGCAGAAGCGCCATCGCTATAGGTCCAAGAATCGGCGTGCGCATCGCCATAAGGAATGCGCTGCGTTGGCGCGTTGGTCGAAACGCAAAGGATGTATTTCGGCAATCTCTCCTTTTTCCAATCTGAGAGAATCGAGATATGCGCCGGACATACGCCACTCGTGGTGTAAATATCGTAGGCGGGAACGCGCAATCCGAGGCGTCCCGCGATGCGCTGCCCTTCGGCAGGGGTTACCTCAATCGGTGTCGAACAGTCGCCGATAACCAGACCGATCTCTTCGATCGGAATCTGCGCACGCTCGATCGCTTGACGCGCGGCGCGCTCACCCATATCGGTGCATGTCTCTACGACATTCTTCATCGTCTCTTTGAGATCGCTGTTCTTAAACGCTTTAAGATGCTCGAGATTTGCCGTCGTGCCGCGAACCGCTACGCCAGCGCCATTGGGAACGGCAACGCCGAGCGAGCGCAACGTTTCATCTGTCAGTTGTTGAGCGGGAGAATATGACCCCGCTCCTAGAACGAATAACACCGCATCATCCTTCGTCAAAACAGTTCGGAAGCCCAGCCCAATAAGCCGGGCAAATCTGGTCTTTTCATCTGAAAAGACGTATTGGTCGAAGGAACAGCCTAGCGCTTATTACCGCAAGGATCAATGAGAGCCTTGCACGAAAACCCGCTAACCCGCTAAAAACATTTACGATAGTCAATTTGAAATAGGATACGAATGAAGCTGAAAAGAAAGCAGATTTACCGAATGTTATCAGCGCTGTTTGCCGCGGCACTCTATTCGGCTACAACGCAGAGCACTGGAACTGTGTTTTTCAACGCGAGCGCGGCGCATGCCGCCGAAATTCACGCCGAGGTCGATAAACCCGCCCCCGATTTTGCGCTACTCGGCTCTGATGGGAAAGAGCACCAACTCGCGTCCTATAGAGGAAAGGTGGTCGTGCTCGAATGGGTGAACTACGAGTGCCCGTTCGTAAAAAAACACTACCTGGAACCGCAGCGCAATATGCAAACCCTTCAGCAATACGCCCGAGACAAAGGGATCGTCTGGCTCGCAATAAGTTCATCGGCCTAGGGCAAGCAGGGCTTCATGAACGGCGAAGACGCGCGCAGATTGACCGCTGAAAAGGGGGCGACCCCCGCGGTTACGCTGCTCGACCATACCGGCCAGGTTGGAAAACTGTACGGCGCGCGCACCACGCCGCATATGTTCGTGATCGACGCGCAGGGAATTCTCCGGTACATGGGGGCAATCGACGATGCGCCCTCGACTGATGCCGGAGATATCGCCGACGCAAAAAATTTCGTACGTCAGGCAATCGATGAAGTGCTTGCGGGCAAAGAGGTAACCGACCAGATTACAGAATCGTTATTATTCTCGATATAGTACTCG
>CAYTAW010000261.1:0-5258 GCA_964435675.1 uncultured Bdellovibrionales bacterium | reverse complement strand
GCGCATACACGCCGCATGGGGGTACTATCGCGGCTTCCTCGAAAAATTGAGCGACGAGGAACTCGAAACTGCCTCACTTGCAATTGGTGCGCAAATAAAAATACACTTTCCAGATCTTGCCGAAGAAATGCGGGCGATTGCCGATGGCGCGGCGCTCGACCCATGGAAAGTTATCGCGCTTAATTCACGCACCGAGCTGCTTCAGCGTCTCGAGCTGCCGGCACAAGAGTGCACAACGGTGCTCTTCAAGCGTCCTGCTATTCTTGCTCAAAATTGGGATTTTGCGGAAAAGTTAGAAAAGCTTACTGTGATTCTTGCGATTGAAACCCGTGCGGGAAAAATTCTCATGCTCTCCGAGCCGGGCATGGTGGGGAAAATTGGATTGAATTCGGCTGGGCTTGGCGTATCCTTGAATCGATTGACCTCTAAGCGCCGCCTTGCAAATGGCATCCCGGTGCATGTGCTCCTGCGAGCGGCGCTCGAATGCATGTCCATTTCGGAGTTTCGCGTCATTTTGCAGCGTGTTCCGCTCGCCACGGAGAGCGCGATCATCGTTGCCGACGAGCGGGGGGAAGGAGTCAGTTTCGAAATTTCAGGTGATCGTTGCGGCGAGCATCGCGGTGCCGACGAATACTTGGTGCATGCAAACCACTACGTTGGCATCCCCGAGGAGGAGCACAGCCCCCCGGAGGACATAGATCATTCAACTACCCGATATGCGCGTGCCGAAGAGCTGGCGTGCGGCGCATCGCCACATACGGTCGAAGGAATGCTTCAGATTTTATCCGATCGCGCGCACGCGAAATTTCCAATTTGCCTCGACTACGGACCTAGCGCGACTTTTGGACGTTCGGGGACTATTTCAGCGATAATTATGGATTTGCCGAAACGCACACTGCGGTATACCGCGGGCAATCCGCTTCACTATGAACCGGTAACGCTCGCGTTGTAACGCTATTTAAATAGTTTCTTGAGACAGATCGACATCGCGCGGGTGCGGGGTGATGCGCGCCGTAAAAGTCGGGAAGCCGCGCGGGCGCATTTCGGTAAAGCGCGCGGTCGGAATATTCCCGTATTTCCTGTAGTAATCTGGGATGTAGGTGAAGCCTTCCATGACCATCGGGCCGTCGCTAAACTGCGGATGCTGCAGATCGGCATGGGCAAGCATTCCTTGAATCAATTGTTGAGCGTGCCCCTGTCCGCGGTGCGATTTGAGCACGACAATCCAGGAGCGCGCCCACGCTTCTTCATGATGAAGTGACTTTATAACGGCACCGACGCCGCAGATGCGATGACCATCGTGAATGCCGAAAAATTCCGATCCCGGCATGCCTTTAATGACGGGAAGTTCGCGATAAAATTCGAGTGCCGATTCGGCGCCCCATTCTTCGGCAATGACCGCAGCGCCGCCTTCAATATCCTGCGCCGTAGAAAGGGGCCGAACGTGAGCATACGCTTTTGGGAGTACCGTTGGTTGAGCGAAGCCGATGTCAAAATATTCTACCGCGCCGCCAAGTGCTCTTAGCAGCCAGGTTACCGTCTGGCCGTGTCCGCCGGTGTGCTCATGTATACGATGAAACCCGAATGGTTCGAATAGTTCGGGATAGCGAGTCCCAGTGCTGATGCCGTGGAAAGGAGTATCATAGCGGCGTACGGGTTCTGTAGTGCTAACATTAGGATCGATAATCATTCGTTGCTGCGTGACTTCCGTGTGCCGAATCAATGCCTCGACCAACTGAGTTGTTTCTGGGGAATGTTCGTGGCCGGCGCGCACACCGAGAAGGCTAATGCCCCAATGATTGTATTCGTGAATGGATTTCGTCGCGTATCCGGTTGCAATCGGGAAGTTACTCACCGAATTTCGGACAGTCAAAATTATATGATCTTCGCTATTTTCGACCGCTTTGAGCAAATTTGCGGTGCGGCCGTAATTGTAGGATGAATCGCCGAACGCCGAGGCAATTTCGGCAGATGCGTTAAGCGCCTCTGCGGCAGGAGTAGAATCAAGATGAATCGACGAAACTTCCATCGGCACCTGTCAGAATACTTTTGTGAGTAAGTTAATTAACTATGGAGCAATAGTCAAATAGAACCGGTTGAAAGACGTAAATTACAACGCTATACATTTCGCGGTGTTAAACACGGCAACCATTTCTTCGTGGCGGAGGCGGAAGCCGTTGACGATAATTTCAGGCTCAAGACAGAGGATCATGCCCTCCTCAAACATCAGAGAGTTGCATTCTTCTCGGCCGATTATTGGATACTCATGCAGCGCAAATCCGATACCGTGACCAAGGTCCGGAACTTCGAGTGTTTCTGCAGGTAGCTCGCGTTCGAGCAAGGCGTCACGCAATTCAGCGATGAACTGTCCGATTGTGACACCCGGTTTAATATGTTTGATCGCCTGGTGTAACGCCTCTTTGAGCCGGTTATATGCGGCGCTCAGCGGCGAATCGTTTACAAAAAACATTCGCGTTAAGTCGACGTGCAGCCCGTTTTTGACAATTCCAAAATCGATCAAGCAGGGGAGCGACGGATCTATGCGAACGCTCGTCGCTGCTCCCACCGTCGATTTTCGCAGCCGTTCTCCACTGACGACGGAAAGGGGAAAGGCCAGCTGGTCACACTGTGTAATTAGGTTTCTGAGAATTTCCCTCGCTAAATCGGACTCAGAAGTTTCGGGTCTTACGCGCAGCCGCTTCCAACATTCTTCGACCGCAGTGTCGGCCGCGCGCGCTGCGGAGCTGATTGCGTCGACTTCATGCGCTGATTTGCTGAACATGAGCTGGTCGATGCGTGTCGTGACATCCGTCAGCCTAAGATCTCTTCCGATAAAATGCGCCGCAGGTGCATTCCCCGAAAGAGCGATATTCATTTCAGGCGAAAAAATGCGCGCGAAGTGCTCCTTGAACATATCCTCTTCGGCCACTTCTGTTACCAAAATATCGGTTTTGGCGCGAAGTTCAGCCGCGCGGTATGAGACCTCTATAAAAGAAAAGTCGCCTTTCGCCAGCAGCACGTAGTGATGGGTCGATCGGCATGATGCCCCGCTAAGCCAGGTCGAATATCGACTGTCGCCTCGGCTTCCGTAGAGTAGTACTGCATCGAATCCAGGGACCGCATCGCGTAACAAATTGCGCCGCGCTTCAAAAATTGATTGCATGTTTAATCGTTCAGTAATCTAATGAAGCGAAGTATATCATATTCTTCGCTTAAATCCGCGTAGGGATCGAGGGGGTCTTTCGGTATGTAACTGTTCAGCCCCGTGTAGGGTGAAACAAGCGCGCCGCGCGGGTGATCGGTGAGGTCTCCTTCGATCGATGCTTGAAATAGCTTCCGATACGCGACATAGCTCATACCGTCTTCGAGCGCGATGCCATTTCCAAGCATAAACATCGTCCAGTAGCGAATCATCGCGATTGGATAGAGCGTCGGAGCGCCCGTTAATGCGAGTGATTCGCGGCTTTGTGCGACCAAATCGTCGATGCGAAATACTTCTCCGGCGCGATTAGCGACCTCGGTCCCTTCGGAATTGTGTATGATGAGCGTTTCTTGTTTACCGCTTGGGCCGCGGCGGCGAAGAATCGGTTCATCGCGTTCGATCAGGTGATTTCTCGTAAAGGCCCCGATGAATGTTCGCCAATTTTCGACGCCTAAAGTTGCTAGATTATCTATTCCCGCAGGCGATATATTCTCGAATGGCATCTGAGGCACCATCTTTGCGGTCAGTTCTCGATTGAAGCTCGATACGAAATTCCAATAAGACACCGTGATTGGCCTGGTAATCCCGGCAGTCGCTTCATCAACGCACCGGTTCCAGATTTCTGATAGTTTTTTTAACGAACTAAGGTGCATCTCGTCGCGTTTAGCCGCTCGGAGATAGGAGCGTTCGCGAAGATACATTTCGCGATCGACGGGGCGATTATTTTCTTGGCCACGTTCGTTGAACGAGACTTGCCGGAGATGTTTCGTCTCAGAGTTAGTATGGCGCTGCTGCGCAGCCGTAGTCTCGGTTTGGAGGCTGGCGCCGATCGCTTCGAGCGTCGACACCTGAAGTAACAGATCCCTATACGCCATCCCATCTAGCTTACTCAGCATACGGTTGGGAATAAGGCGAATCTTGACCATTTTTGAGTCATTGCGGTTCTTTTTATCCGCCGAGGAAAAAAAATTAAAATTCGGAAGCAGGATATAAAATCCGCTCGTTATGTGTGAGCCCGATGCGGCGTGGTTGGGGCTCGCCAGAAGCCCTGTTTTAACGGGCCTGTTGGAGTATAGAGATATTTCCCGCGCGATGTCGCCCACATGAAGTATCGCATTCCGCATCGCCTCAGGGCTGCCGTACTTCCCCAATTTCCCGAATAGCGTGGGAAGCGGCATCAACTGCTCCGAGATCGCTACGTAGGGATTCTCTTCATGCATGCGAGCGATCCAGGCCGGACTAATGCCCATTCGCTGCGCTTCGTCATGCAGCTCTCCGGTTGCGACCATATCCTTAACGCGCAAAAAACGCTCAGCGGTCTCCACGATTGTTCGCGGATGAAACGACGGAATTGATGGTTCTGATTTAAGAGCGGAGAAGTAGTGAGCCTTCTCTTGTCTGGGCCCTTCTGGAAAGGCGGATGAACCGAAATAGCCGTTAACTTCGAGCATGCCATTTGGCGAGCGATCGGTTCTTAAAACGGCTACTGACCTCGGTTGTCGATTACTTGTGGTAGGACTACTAACTTCCTCGCGCTGCATCTCTTGCGGGGCACCTATCTATAACCAAAGATTCAAGTGAGGAGGGTGTGCGGCTTTTGACCGACTCTGCCCCCTTTATGACTCCAGCGGCCTGAGGTGTCAAGAGACACTGGGAGAGATTTCGGCGAGCGACAAAAGATTCGTCCCTCGTTTAGTTTGGCAGATTCTTCGCGGTCAAAGTGGCCAAAAAGGCGGCGATATCGGAAATCTGCTGCTGCGATAACTCTCGTCCCAGCTGATGTTCGCCCATTTTCTTGATCGCCTCTTCGAGTGCTCTTACGCTGCCGTCGTGGAAGTAGGGGCCGGTTTTGGCGACATTACGCAGCGAAGGCACCTTAAAAACGAATTTGTCAGACTCGAGCTTGGTTATCTCGTAGCGTCCTAGGTCCTTGGTCGGATAGGGTTTTACCAGTCCGATTTTCTGATACATCTGGCCGCCGATTGTGGCGCCGTTGTGGCACGCTGCGCATCCTGCATCGCGGAATGTGGCCAGCCCGCGCAGCTCGGTGCTGGTT
>CAYTAW010000260.1:4570-5283 GCA_964435675.1 uncultured Bdellovibrionales bacterium | reverse complement strand
CCGACGAACGCAAACAGCGAGATGATGAAATATTGAACGACCTCGCTGAGGATGTAGCGGTTTACGATTTTCACGGCAGTTTTACTTAATTGCTGTGATTGTAGGAGAGTGGGGCGGGGAACAAAAGGGTGAAAGAAGGGGTTGCCGAACCTGGAGAAGCCCGCCTTCGCTAAAGCTACGGCGGGCGCTTTTAAAATAGCGTAGCAGCAATTTTAAAAGAGCATATTGTTCTTCTTGGCGCGCGCCTCTTCCTTGCGAGCCTTCTTTAAAGACTCCTTGGTTTTGCGCTTTTTCTTTTCCGATGGCTTTTCGTAGTACCGGCGTGACTTGAGTTCCTTAAAAAGGCCCTCTTTAATCAGCTTTCTCTTCAAAATCTTAATCGCCTTTTCGACGCTGTGATCGACAATAACTTCCATTGGACCGCCCTTGGCGCGTTCACCGCGCTCACCATCCTCGGACGACCGGCCTTCAGAGAAACTACGGCCGCCTTGACCAGCGGATGGCTTACGATTTTCGTTGCTGTCGGTCTCGATCACAGAAATAGACTCCCTTCGATAATTGCCCGGTGTTTCACCAAACAATAAACTTAATACTTTCAATATATTATAACACGGTTCTTGCGTCGAACCGGGCCTTATTATCTATTTTTCTTGAGAAAAGTAAATAGCTTAACCAAAAAAAGATTATAAGCCATGTTCGGTTAAATACGCAAA
>CAYTAW010000260.1:0-4560 GCA_964435675.1 uncultured Bdellovibrionales bacterium | reverse complement strand
AAAAATCTATTGAATTCCGGCGATCCGGCAGGTAGCAGCATGTCTAAATTTGTTCGAAAATACGTCGATGATTCAAATACTACAAAAGATGGCCGAAGGCGCGGCACGGGAAATTTGCCAGGTCTATAATCGAGCCGGCGAGGTGGGTTCTAGTTCGAAAGAAGACGGTTCTCCGCTGACCGAGGCCGACACTCGTTCTCACCAGTATATAGAGGATGCGTTGCGCAAGGAGTTTCCCAATATCCCGCTATTGTCCGAAGAGAGCGTCTCGATACCGTGGAATGTACGGCGCAGTTGGGAGCGATTTTTCCTCGTCGATCCGCTTGATGGCACCAAGGAGTTTCTTAAGCGCAATGGCGAATTCACCATCAACATAGCGTTGATTGAAAACTTCCGTCCGGTTGTCGGAGTAATCTTTGTTCCGGTTTCGCAGTTTTGCTTTTCCGCTCAAAAAGGAGCGGGGGCATTTGTCACAGCAAACGGATCTGTTTCAAAGATTTCCGCTGCGCCCGTTCCGGCCCGCCGTCCCCGGGTTGCCGGGAGCCGTTCTCACGCGGGTCCTGAGATGAACGCTTTCCTCGCAGGGTTGGATCAACCTGAGCTTGTCAGCAAGGGAAGTGCGCTCAAGCTGTGCATGATTGCCGAAGGAGCGGCCCATATATATCCGCGGCATGGTCCGACCTCGCTCTGGGATATTGCTGCGGGTCACTGCATCATCAATGAGGCTGGAGGTTTTGTGTGCGACGCTGGAGGGAATGAGCTCGAGTACGGCAATCGTGAGAGCGTGCTGAATGCTCCGTTTATTGCCGCCAGCGGACAGCGCAGCGAGCTGGCGCGTTTGTTCTCAGCTTCCCTGAATAAATGAAGCGAGCGTTACTTCTGGCGGACAGTTGACGCGCAGTGGGATTCCCACACAACCAATTCCGCGTGAAGTATAGCAATAGCAGCCGGTAGGGTGTTTTACGAGCCCGACGCCGTAGTCAGTGTCGGTAATATTATAGACAATTGGTACGCCACGCGCCGCGCAAATTTGCCCGCCATGCGTGTGTCCCATCAAAGCCCCATCAAAGTGAATTTTTTCGCGGCCGAGATACCAGCGTAAAATATCGGGATTATGTGTGAGCAGCAGGCGAATGTCGGGGCTGTTCTCGAACGAAGCGGGGAAGCGCGGCTGTCCGGTTAAGAAGTCGTCGGTTCCGATAATTTCTAATTTTTTGCCGTCTTTCTCGATGACTGTATTCTGGTTGAGCAGAAGACGCACCGGCGTGTTGGAAAAGGCGCTTTCGCAATAGGGAGAGGCCGCCCAGCGGTCATGATTGCCCAGGACCGCAAAAATACCGTGCCGCGGCTTGATGTCGCTGATCATTTCAATCAGGGCTCTATATATATGGGGGACGAGATCTGGGTGTTCGAGATCTCCGAATTCCTTGCGGTAAACAGGGAATACTTCGCGCAGCATTTCTCGCGGACGCCAGATATAGTCGCCGCCCATGAGCAGCAGATCGAGTTCCTGCCCCTTCAAAAACGCAATTGCTCGCTCGAGTAGGTCGCTCGCCAAAAATGCGCTCAGATGGATGTCGCTCATAAATCCAATCTTAAATTGTTTGAATGCGTCGGGCAGGTTTGGTACGGGAAATTGAACTTGTTCGACCGTGAACGGCTCATCGCCGCCTTGAGCGAGTGCGCCGAGCGGAAGTGTCGCGCCCAAAAATACGCCCGATTTGAGAAATTGGCGGCGTGATAAATGCGTTCGATTAGCCATTTTGTACTCGCGCCAAGACACGCCGTCTATGTGCCGACTTTGAACGCTCGCTGCGCACGGCGGATCGCCATCCGCCGCTCTTGATCCACTGGTCAAGCGCCGCGATTCCGGGGTGGCGTTTTTCAAGCCTACGAAATTCCGCGCCGTGCCACTGCCGTTTTCCATTGGCGCGCTGAATGCTGAGGCCTAGCGCGGCGTGACACATTTCATGGTACAAGAGGGGGTCGAGCCATCGCTCATGCTCGGGAAAGTTCAATTCGCGAGCGACCGCGACGCGCAACTTGCGAACGTGACACGAGGCGAGCGTTCTTTTTTGCGGACGGTTACTCCAAAAGACCGAATAATTGAGCAGGTCGTCACGGCCGGGAAAATACTCTGCGGCAATATTTCTCCAGCGTGAATACAACAACGGATCGCTTTCAATCAGCCGCGGCGATCGCCGGGCTGGGCGGCGATTTCTAACTCGCCGTCTTCGCGTCATGCGATTTCCCTTTTCAAATAGGTTTTCGAATATGGAAAGCTGGAAGAACTTCATTGTCTGCTAGCCAAGTCAGGCAGTGAAACTGTCTGTAAAATCAGGTAATTCCGGTTGGAGCGGCGCGGGTAGCCAATCGAAAATTTATCGAATAAAAACCGGCCGACGCTGCATCCTAGATATGTTAGCGCCTATTTCCAAAGGGAGCAAAGGGGAGAATATATGGAACAGAATACAGCCCTTCATAAGCTGTTAGAAATTGCGGATTTGGCCAAGATGATTGAAGAGTTGGTTGCGCCCGGGAATCTCGAGCGCTTGGCTCCGGCCAGTCTGTCTGGCATACGAGTGACGCTCAGATCTATACGTGAATCACTTCTAAGCTGTCACGATTCCATCAAGGGCGAGGCGGGGCAGCGCTCCGCAATTCGATTTAATAATCAACCGGAAGTCACAGCCGCTCCTGCGCCTGAGGCGTCCGCGCCGCGCAGTGAATCACCGGCAATAGTTCGTCCGCCTGTGGCCGAGCAGCCGCGCATGATTCAGAAAGACCTGCGTTCGTCATTAGGACAAATAATAGAGCGCACCGTCAGCTAGTAAGTAGGTGCGGGACAAATTGCACGGTCTCGAATCCTCCTGAAATCATGCGTTCTGTTATGCCCACTCCGCACGCTTGGCCTGCGATAACCCATGAAGAGCACCGAACTTCAGTGTTATTCTGCGTCGACTTCGGCGCTCGGCGACTGAATGCGGGGTGCGGGAAATATTCACTAACGAAATCAATCCAACGCGGATGCGCCCAGAGAGACTTCCAATACGGTTCGCATAGGCAGATTGAGGGATTCTGGTATGCTTCGGCGGCGTCTCGCTGCGCGATGGATTCGGGTTTGCCGAGATTGATCAGTAGATCAATTGTCTTTTCCCGTTGATCGAGATACCTCCCTGCCCCAGAATCGAGACGAATCTCTGAGTAGGCGATTATAATGGGCGTCACTCCGGCATATTCCGCAACCCGCTTGAGGTACTCAGCCGTTAGAAATTGACTGAGATTTCCCGCGTTGTATCCAAGGTGGACTGTTCTTCCTTGGAACCGGTAATCGCGCCATAACCCCAACAGCCGCTCTTCGATCGTGTTGAATTGGACCGCCCAGGGAACGCGTTCTTGCGCCCAATCCCACTGCGCAACAGCGGACTCGAGCAGCAACGCCGGCGTCTCCGCCTCGAGTCCGATAAGAAGCGGATGCCCGCTACTGTGGCAGTCGAAATCAAAGCAGGTGAAGAGCGTCGGCAAATAGTCGCTATCCTCCCAGGTAGTCGCCAGCAGGCGCGCTTGCTCGATCGAGTATCCGAATGAGTGAAAATGTCCGCGCTCAATGAACTGATCGGTTGCCGCGACCATTAGTTCGTACAGCTCGTTTGTTAATTCGAATATCGAATCCGCTTCGTGCTGCGAAAGTTCGTAGCATACTGATTCATTCCAGTGCGCGCGTTCCGCGCTTGAGGGGTAACCGATGCCGAACCATGCCAATTTTTGCGCGTAATGGGGACGCGATTCAATCGAATGTCTTATCATTGTCTAAAACCACACCTACATTTCCTTAAACAGTTACTGGATAAAATGGGGAATAAAACGGCTGCGGTTTTCGCTAATGAGCGTCAGACTCTCGCGAAGTCCGATTCCCGCGGCTTTTCCGCCAATCACCCACGATCCAACCAGCGTGTAGAGCTGATTAAATTGTGGCAGCGGGCAGTACTGCTGATACACGCTGGGCAGCGCGCCGTAGGGACCCGGTACATACTGCGTTACGTCTCCCGCTTCGATAGCGATGTTCGAACCTTCCCGGCCATAAATCGGCTTGCGCACGTACTTCTCATTGAAGGGCGCGGCATTGAAATATGCGGGAAGCAGATTTGGATGACCCGGGAAAAGCTCCCAGAGTATCGGTAGAATCGCTTTACTGCTGAGGATAAGTTTCCACGCTGGTTCGATTAAGTTCATTGAGCGGTATTGAAGATGATTCGCATATGGATCTTCTAATATCCATTCCCAGGGATAGAGCTTGAACCAGGTATCAATCTTCTTACCGAACTGATCGGTGAAGCAACGACGCGATTCGTCCCAGACGACTTCCTCAATGAAAAGGAAGCTCGTCTGAATGCCGGCTTTGGCGGCAATCGAACGCATATACTCGACGTTGCCCATGTCTTCGGAGTGACAGGCGACGGATGAAAAGTGAATGCGAGGATACCGTGCGCCGACTCGCTTCCAGGCGTCTATTAATTTACTTTCGATAGAATTGAATTGACCGCATCCACTGAACAGAGC
>CAYTAW010000259.1:1478-5330 GCA_964435675.1 uncultured Bdellovibrionales bacterium | reverse complement strand
ATGCTTGTACGTATATTGGTCGCTTACAAGCAGTGGCCCGCCTATGTGGCCGAAATGGATAATGAGCCGGTTTTTACGCGATTTTTTTCAGGCGCGCAGCTCACTGAGCACGCCGCAAAAGTAATTGATCGCTTGCTGCAGCTTCATATGCAATATCAAAGTGAGGGCGGAGCGGATCTCGAGCAACATTTTGAAGGCAGCGATGTAGCCGAAGAAAAAGTTTCGTGTTCGGAATATGCGTGGCTTCTTCAGCATAGCTGTCACCGAGTATTGACGCCGCAGATGCGTGAAACGATGGCGGGGATCCCCGCGCGGCTTGTCGCGACGTTGGTTCTTTCGCATTTTGCCGGAAAAGTGATGGCATACGGCTTTCAGGGTGGAAAGTGGATCCGCCGCTCGAATTTTCCCGAGCTTTGCGCTCGTGCGGTGCTGCATTCGGTGCCGGATCTGAGCGAGGAATATAATTTTGAAGAGCGCGCAACTATTCGCCGTGCCCTGGTGTACGGTTCGCGCAAAAATATTTTCGCGCCGGTACGTTTTCCGGTCGACCTCAATCCGGAGGCGCGCGCGCTGCGTCAGTGGGTCGAGATGCTGTTGGCGCTTCCGCACGAACTGCAATCGACGGGTGATGAGGTGGAGCTTCTCGGAATCTTGCACGAAATGCATCTTGGCTGGAGTAGAGGATTTTTTGATGCCAGCATGATGCAGAAGGAGATGGTCGAGGGAACCTACGCGACCCAATCTAATCTGTTTGTTATTCCGCTCGAAAATCTGATTAAGATGGCTCAGCGCTTGATTCCTCGCGATGCGCTGCAGCGAACGGAAGAGCTTTCAGCTCTCGTCAGTCAGAAACAAAAGCTCGAGGGAATGACTGGTGAAAATGCAGCCGCCGATGCTGCGCTGGAGAAAGGCGCGCTTTTCAATCAGGGGAAAATGCCGGCGCCTCTCTCGATGTCTGAGGTTCGCGAGCTGGCTACGGTGCATGGGGTTTCCGAAGATCTCATTAAAGAGTGGTCGGCCCTGCGGGCTATGCTCAATCATTATGGCTGGCTGGCGCGGCGCGTTGGCGACTATTCAGTGCCTGAGAACGGTTTAATATTTGCGATTCTACGAACTGACGGGACGGTCGCTGGTTCCAATGATCTTGGGTTAGTCGGCCGCGCGGGTATGATCGCAATTCGCGGCACGCGGCTCGAACAAAAATGGGGAAGAAATTGGCAGGGACGTTTTGTCCAGGCGGTTTCGGCAACCATGGCGGAGAATCAAGAAGATTTTGGCAAGCTCATGCGTGGCATCGATGACCATGCGCTGCCGGATAGTGATTTAAGTGGTGTAGCGGGTATTTTGGCATAACGGCATGGCGCGGCATTATCAAAAAACGGATCACGGCTCGCTGCGCGATGAAGAGCGTAGACGCGCGTACTTTACCGGCGCCTGCGGCGCCCTGGGCGCGCTGGGACTCGCTGCATCGCCGCTCGCCGCGGGTCTCGATCCGGCGGCGCTTTTTGGCCTCGGCGCGCTCCCCGCGCTCGGGTTCGGCTGGGCGACGAATACGATATTTAAGCATCATCTGCTCGAGCGCGAGCGTGAAATGGAGATTGATCGACGCGGCGGCCGTTCCGTGGTCGGTATGCCGCCGGAGCGTGACGCGATTGCCAACGCGATTGCCGAGATGCGCGCCAAAGGCAAGCAGATGATCGACAAATATTTGATCGGTTTTGAACTCGATAGTGGCAAACCTCTTTGGATCGGTGAGGACGATCTGTGCACGCACGCCGCGGTGTTTGCCAAAACCGGCGTAGGTAAGACGGTTTGGCTCGAATCGCTTATCTTACAGCAAATGGCGCGCGGCAGAGCGAGTGGATGCACGTTTATTGATGCCAAACGCGACTCGGGCACGCTCGCGCAAATAATTTTGATGGCATTAGTTACCGGACGAATTGAAGACGTAGTAGTTGTCGATCCGTTCGATCCGATTCACTCGTACAATTTCGTGCTTACCAAGCAGCGCTCTGACGTCAAGGCGCGAAAAGTGCTGCGTGCGGGGCTTCCGCCGACTTCGGATCAGAGCGCGACGAAGCATTACGATCGTTTGGCGGCCGACTCGATTTACCGGATGGTGCGAGCCATGGAGAGCTTCGGACTCTCATGGTCGATACGCGACATCGCTGTTGCGCTTTCCGCCTTCAATTTGGCGTATCCGCAGCTTCGCAACATGCTGCATAAAATCGGCGCGCGCCAGGCGATGGTCGAACTCGGGCATTTGGCGTCGAGCTATCGCACTGCCAAGGGTATGCTCGACACGGCGCGCATCACCGACAATCTTCGCGGTATTGCGTCAGAGCTACACGCGATTTCAGGTAGCGATACCGGCCAAATTTTCTGCACGCAGTATACGGATTTGACGCTGACGGACGCTATTCTGCGCGGAAAAATAATTTATTTCATGCTTCCCCGCCTTGAAGAAGCCGAGAGCGCCGCGCGTATGGTTAAGGTTTTCCGTGAAGATCTCGAGGTTTCAATCGGCGAAATCACTTCTTCGCGTATTCACAATTTGGAAGATCCTCATCTGGTCATTATTGATGAGGGATCTTCCACATTCGGTCCTACCTGGGCGAATCTTTTCGAGCTGGCGAGGAAAGGGCGCTTTGCCCTACTTTTCGGCGCGCAGTCAACGGGCGGGTTAACCGACCAATCGCTTGGCCTCAGTGAGGCGTTCTATGAACGCGTAATGGCGAACGTAAATCTCAAAGTGATGATGCGTATCGGCGACAATCGTACCGCGATGGAGATGACCGAGTGGATCGGCAAGATCGCGACAACCAAGAAGTCTATTGGCGCGGGCATTACAACCAGCCGAGCTTCGAACGTTATGCGCGGCGCGCTCGACTTGCAGGCCAAGAGCACGGGGGGAGAGTCGCAATCAATAAGCATCTCGGAAGATGAGACCGACATGGTAAGTTCTGAAGAATTAAAGCATGAAATGTCCGCTGAAAAAGGGTTGGCATGGTTCGATCTTGGCGACGGCCGGATCATAAAGGGCCGCTCGCTTTGGTTTCACGGCGATCTGCCCGACATGTGGGAAGGGCGTGAATTTCTTACGCACTATGAACGATTTGAAAACGATGAAATTGGATTGGCCGAGTGGGTGGATGAGCAGATTCTGAATCAGGAACAGAAAGAAACCTCGCAGCGTTTCGCCCCAGCTAAAAAGCCGAAAGAGGACGAAGCGAGACCTGCTGAGAAAAGCTCCGAGCCGAGCGCCGCGCCAAACGAGCCGCCCGCTGGAGGATTCAAACTTGGCATGATGCAGCGCGGCGCTATTCGCGGCCGGGGAACAGTAACTTCGTTTCCGAAGGAAGAGGCGGCGAAAGCGGTGGAGGAAGAGAAAAACGCAAATAAAAATAAACAGAGTTCTAAATCGCCCGCGCCACAAAAAAAATAACGAATTTGGTATTTATTCGTATTTATTATAAAGTTCAACTACTTACATAGCTGAAGTTGTTGAATTCCAAGAGCGCATCGAGTTTGCTATCTAAGCGACTAATTTCTTTTGAAATTTTTTTGCAAATCAGCTAGCATCCGCCGCATCAGTCATATCAGATGGGTGCGCTTTAACACGAAAGGCGCCGGCAGAAGTTAAGGGCGTGTTTAGGAATCTAGCCCGTACCCTGCAGGGATAGGTAATCAAAGAACGAGAGGTTATGTACGTAGGTGGTATTACTTTTTCAATTAACAAGTCATTCGGCCGACTGCAATTGGTTCCCGAATCGAACGGACTCCGAATTTATTATACACCGATTGTTAATGGTGTTGAGACTTCAGAAAGTCTTGGCTTCCTTAACATGCTTT
>CAYTAW010000259.1:0-1468 GCA_964435675.1 uncultured Bdellovibrionales bacterium | reverse complement strand
GCGCCCGGCAACCCCACGCTTTACGCTACCACGCGCGCGTTCTTGTATGGCGTTGAATCGCTTGATGAGAACGTAATTCTTCAGGGCGGCGCTGACGAAGCTGATTCCGATACGTTGATCAAGCTGTATCGTGACAAGCCGCGCGGACAGCAGGGAAGGCTCTCTGGCGAAGAAACGTGCTGGCTGCGTTTGGTGACGGGACGGTCTGAAGAGGAACGCCGTCGTATCAAACTTGGCCCCCGTGATCTCCTTTGCATCGAACTTGCTTGCAATTCGGTATTGGTTCTCGCTGGTGAGGCGGGGACGCATACACCAAAGTTACCTGCTTAGTGGTTCGTTGAGTTGGGAAAGGCCCTGGCATACAGCAAGCAGCTTTTTTAAAAAACAACATAAAGTATAAATGACGGAACGAGTATTGCTGGCTGCGGAGGCTTGCCTACTGTGTCACATGCGCGTGCTTCAAAATTCGTAACCCCTTATGGTTCTCCAAATCGATGTTGGAAGAATCTCAATTTCCAAAGAAGGGGTTTACCGGCCCAATAACTGGATCGTTTTTGAAGATAGTCGGTGTTCCGCTATTTTGGGGTGGAAGACCATTGCCTTGCGGGCGTGACTCGTCAGGATCGGGCGGCAGGGGGATGGTATCTCTCTGTTCTTTGCCGCGGATTTCGATTTGCGGCTTATATGACATAGTTTCGAGAGTTGGTTTGGCAGTGTCCCCCGGCAGCGGGTGTTCTGGGGCAGCGGGCGAATTCTCAGTCGACACTTGCGGAGCTGGATTCTGCGCTGCGGCTTGCGCTTGCGCGGCTTGAAAGTTCTCCATCGACTGGCCGGTCGGCAGCATTTTGTTGAATTCTTTCATCGCTTCTTCCTGTTCCGGCGTGTGCGTAATTTTTGATAAGTCGAATTTCACTTTGAGCGTGATGCGCCGGTTTGACGGCTTGAACGGCTCTTCGGGATAGCGTAGTTCGCGGTCGGCGCGTCCAATTACACTGGTGATGCGTTCTGGCGGAATTCCTTGTCTTTCTAGAACTCGCCGCGCCGCATTCGCACGGTCGGCAGAAAGTTCCCAATTCGACATGCCGCCGCGCGAAGAGAACGGCTTGGCGTCGGTGTGTCCCATGATATCAATCTTGTTTGGTAGCGGCTTCAAAAGCGCCGCAATTTTCTCAAAGGCGACAACCGAATCAGGAAGAATCTGCGCGCTCCCTGAGCGGAACATCGAGGCGCGATCGGTATCCATAATTTCAATCGTTAATCCATCTGCATTGACCTGCATATCGACCAACCCGATCAGTTCTTGGAACTGCGGGACATTTTTAATCTGTCTTTCAATTGCCTCCGCGAGTTCTTCCAATTTGCGTTGTTGAATTCTGATTTTTTCTACGATCTCGGCAGCACCGCCCGGAACCGATTTCTCGACCTTTACTCCACGCAGGTCTTCCTCGCTTTTAAGAATGCCTTTGGC
>CAYTAW010000258.1:0-5363 GCA_964435675.1 uncultured Bdellovibrionales bacterium | reverse complement strand
GCGAGGATCCGACTCGAATATCTTTTACCAGCACGGTTCCGGCCGTGGTCCCATCTGACTTCCATAGTTCGGAGCCACTGATTCCGTCATTAGCCTGGAAAAGCAACATAGAACCCAGACTAACAGATTCTGTGCTCATTCCTTGGGCTGAACCCGGCCTGATATCCTTAACCAAAGTTGTACCTGCTGTAGTGCCGTCGGTTGCCCACAGTTCAGATCCAGTCGTGGCCTCAGAAGCCCTAAAGAAAAACTTCCCGTTGGCAACATCAAGCAACGAAATTGAAGCAGAGAGTGCTCCGGGATTAATATCCTTTACTATCTTTGTACCTGAGGCGGTTCCATCTGAAATCCAAAGCTCCTCTCCAAAAGCATCCGAGCTTATATCAGCAAGCAACATCCCGTTATAAG
Organism: uncultured Bdellovibrionales bacterium; assembly: GCA_964435675.1. Taxonomy (GTDB): domain Bacteria; phylum Bdellovibrionota_C; class UBA2361; order UBA2361; family CAYTAW01; genus CAYTAW01. The sequence continues at coordinate 4,955 of CAYTAW010000258.1, read as the reverse complement.
GCATGAAGCTCCCAACAGAAGTACTATTGTCACCGGCATCAATGTCCAAAAGCAGATTTGTTCCTGGATTGCTGCCATCAGAAACCCAAAGTTCCCGGCCAAATGAATCTGTCCGCGCATTAAAGATAACCTTATTATTAATTGGAGTGATGTCCGTGGGAGCCGATTCGGCAGAGACATAATCCGACGGATTAAAAAGCTCAGCCGTTCCAGAAGCAGTCCCGTCCGATTTCCAAAGGCTTGCTCGGCTATCGGTTCTCCCGGTGAAGACGGCTCTACCACCACTTATACCAATGAACGATTCTAATATCCCGTCTCGGGTTCCTGGTCTGATATCCTGAACCAAGCTTGTACCCGCACTGGATCCATCAGTTGCCCACAACTCATTGCCTGCAACTCCATCGTCCGCCACGAGAAGAGCTTTGCTTCCCAACACAACCAAGTCACCTATGAATAAAGCACTTGATGTGTTCGAAGGATTTATGTCTTTGACTAACTGAGTGCCACCTGCAGTGCCATCAGTTTTCCACAACTCATACCCATGGACTCCATCGTTCGCCTGGAAAAGCAGGAACCCCGCTAAAGAGTTGGAATAAAAGCTACCTAAAATTGAGGGAGTGGAAGCGCTATCAATGTCTTTAACAAGAGCTGTCCCTGCCCCCGTCTGACTCGTTTTATACAACTCCATCCCGGCAGAACCATTGTCAGCAAAAAACAGAACGTTTGCCCCTAAGTTTTGGAACTGCGAGGGGAAAGAACTTCCTGCGCCAGGATTGATGTCTAACAATGTGGTGCCTGCGCCTGTGCCGTTAGAGACGTAAGCCTCTGTGCCTGATGCGACCGTGGAGGCCGAAAAAAATATTCTGCTACCCGCCGCGTTCGAGGCAAACTCTGAAGGAAAAGATCCACCCGCTCCCGGCACCAGATCTTTAATCAAAACGGGAGGGCCAGATGGAGAGGACACATAATTCCAAAGAAACGGTTCGAGTCCCGTAGCATCACTATCCCCGGAAAAAACAATCTTATCGGAACCGAAACGAACGAGCTTGCTCGAAACCCCATTCCTCGTTCCGGCAGCCAGCTCAGCTACCATCACAGTTCCCGCACTCGTTCCATCACTCTTCCAAAGTTCGTATCCAGAATCTTGGGTAAACAGAGACAGCGCGACCGAGCCCAGCGCTGTTTGAGCCATGCTCGCTACAAATACCCCGGTACTACCGGGAGACACATCCTTTACAAGCGTTGTGCCAGCGGAAGTTCCGTCACTTACCCAGAGTTCCGAACCGTTAATTCCATCGTTTGCGACAAAATACAGTCTATTACCAGCGGAGGTAATTGCCTGTGGGGAACTGGAAGATACTCCCGAATTAATGTCTTTCACCAAAGTTGTGCCCGCAGGGGTTCCGTCTGTACGCCAAAGTTCACAGCCCGCACTAGCGGTACAACCTTGAAAGAAAATAGATGAGTTGAAATCGACCCCAGCCTGCGTACTGGAGAATTCTGGGTAATCATTAATGTCTTTTACCAAATTTATGGGCGCAGCATTCACGCAGTCGGTCAAAAATAAAGCCAGGAGAAGCTGACATAGGATTAATTTTCTAATTTCTTTCATAAGCAAGCTCTAAAAATGACCGATTGAATCACATCCAGTGACGACTAAATCACAACTGCTATATATGACATCTCCGGCCTTTAATCCATTAGAATGGGGAACCGTTGTGCATTTCATCGAGAGAATTCAAAACACGTTGATCCATTCCAAATTCTCACTGAGCTTGTCGTAAGTTCTAGGTGGTTGGAGGCGACGATGGCTCATCAACGCTTTCTGACGCATAACGTACCTCATTCGCTAACAATATTTGAAAAGCAACTATCAAAAAAGTTTTAGGAATCGAACGGCCGCTGACTAACCCCAAAGCTCCAGCGAATGGGGGAGAGAGACTTATAAGTACTGAAGATAAGACTTCCCGTGCGGCAAAAGTCCCGTGACCGCCGCGTAGACTAGAGGTCACGAGAAGAAACAATCGCAACTACCTGCTATTTTTTTCTCTAAATTTATTCAAATAAATATAGTTGGCGACGGTACGTCCCATTTTTATACCCTCAACCTTATCCATCTTCCAATGAATACCGAGGTAAATTCGACTCTGCCCGTTCTCTTCTTCCGCTTGAGAGAGTGTTTTAAAGGTACGAGGCCGCTTTGGTCGAGGCACTCCGTTGTTTCCAGGTGTAATGCCATTGAGTTCGTCGGAGACGAATGAAAACTCGATATCGTCCGTGCCAAAGTAATTTCGGAGCGTCTGAAACAACGCCCCACCAAATGTAGCGTGTCCAGAAACATAAGCTGGAAAAGGAGGTGTAAAGTTAGGGCCGTTAAGGTTCGTTGCCGGCGCACCCAGTGGCGTCCAACTGACATCGCCCACGGTATTTGGGTTTCCATCTTGTTCACCTTTACGGATTGCAGTTACGGGACGCGCGATGTTGTAAAAGTACTTTGTCTCCCACGAAGCGACTCCCGCATCAGCCATCGAGAGGTTTACGAGCGCGAGCAACCGAGTCAGTTCCAGCGGGTCTGAAATTCCCCGCAGGTTGGCGATATGCATCGCAATCTGATTATACAATCTTGGCGGGGCGCAGAGAGATGGCGTCCCATCATAAGCCCAAAACAGGCCAGCTTCGGTTTGATCTTGGGTTCTCTCTGTTGGTGTCGTCACCCCATCACCGCCCAATCGTTTTACTTCCGCATAGGCATCAGCATATTCCTGACTTGTCCAGGCAGGAAACGGTTGAGATCTAACAATTCTTGAATGCGGCAAAACAAAGGGCTTTACCAATTTACCCCAGTTAGCACCGAGTGGTTTCTGCGTAGGATTGAGCGGATCGAGCGCCCAAAATCCTACACCATCTAAAAACGTATAGGGATCGTTCTGCTTAATATCATCGGCACCATCATTCGCACGATCCTCAAGCACCAACCGCGCGGCTTCCTTTCCTAAATAAAGGCCATCCTCTTTTGCTTTGCCGTTAAGAATTCCGCCAACATCATTCAGATACTCAGCGGCAAAATGACTCGCCTGGGAGGGAAATAGTTTACTCAGAGTATCATAGGAGGCCTGCGCTATCGCAGCTTCCACTGAAGCTCCTGGCCTTACTTCCTTAAGATGATATGGCTCATAACGCTGCCCGGTTGCAGCGTTAACCGCATCAAACATTGCAATATGAACGATCGCCTCAGCCCTCGCAGCTCGAACAGGGCCCATTTGCTCTTTCGCTCCGAGCGGTGAATGATCCATGCCACTCGCATTAATCGCTACATGATTCCAGTGCCCCACCATAGTCTGGAGGAGAGAATTTATCTCGGGATTGGGGGTTGCCGAGGGAGTGGCATTTGCCCGCCCACCGATGCAATTAGCCGCGCTGAGTGTGGCCACGCCATTTAAATTTGCGTTGTAGAGGGCATTTGCCTTTTTGCGCAAACCCCTGGCAACCACTGCCCCGCGAGTTCCCTCTTTGATGCGTGCGAGTTTCTTGGCAACTTGAAGACCAAGGTCTCTCAGCTTTTCCGAAGATTGATTGTACGTCGAAATAGAACTCGTGAAATCGACCTTTGAGCAGACGCTGCTTTCCTGACAACTCTTGATGCTAAACGGCACGGAGAGTACGACACGAAGAGTGTTTGTATACGCATCGTCGGCGGCATCGCCCGCGCTCTTTGAAAAACCGCCCGTCCTGCCGTTAAGGCGTTTTAAATTTCTTAATCCATTAATCACCGCGTTACGTTGAAGCTTTGCTCCAGAATCAAGGTCGTTTAATGTTCCTTGAACGTCGCAGGTATTTTGAGCAGCTACGGAAGAAGCAACCAACAAGATAGATGCACAGAGGCTAAATATTTTTTTCATGACTCAGCACTAATTCTCTAGATTAGGTTTAATAGACCAAAACTTCCCGATTCCAAGTTCAAGCCTTGGTAAAAATCTGGGATATCTCAGAGTGTAGAACCGATGGGAGGGGGATAACCTTAAATTCTCAGCGAGGATTATAATCCCTTTTTAGCAGTAAGTAAGTGGCTCAAAGTAAGAATTAATGAATAGTCATGACGGGACAAAGAATTCAGTAATTCTAGGCAGTTGCGGTGGTCATTGGGGCAATACTCAATGTCCGACCAGCCGACTTGAGGAGACAAGAAGTCCCTCGGCGAGCATGGCAACGGATTTACTTGTTTCTGGCACTAGAGATTAGTTCATCGACGATCAAGTTCAAAGAGACGACGTCCAGCACCCGACGTTCCGAGACACTCAAGAGAGGGTCGTAGCGGATCTTCACCGTATCGCTGACGCTTTTGAAAGATCGAGTCCTCTACCAGTGCCAGATCAAAAATAAATCGTGCGGTGGAAATGCTACCGCAAAATCCAATAAATTCAGGTAAAACGCAGTAGCGTGATAAACCGGTAGAAATGTGACGAAATAGATTTTACTACGCATACACTGTGATATGAACCAATTCGATAATCAAATGTCACGTCGCGACGCGCTGGGCGCATTAGGGTGTTTAATTCCGCTCAGCGCATTGGGGGTAGCCGTTTTAGGAGTGAGAGGTTGTACGATCGCATTTCAAAACACAACCCTTGAAGCTTATCAGCAAGCGGGAAAAAGCTTGCAAGAGAAGTTTACCAACTACTATCCCGATGGAAAGATAGAGAACTTTCAGAATCCGCTCGCTTCGATAAAAACAGCTGAAAAGGCACTTGCCGCTTATGGTGCAATGCTATCAGTTAGATGTCCATACGATTCCGACGGCAAACCACTGCTGAACGCAATTGCCGAGGGGCATGCTATGACAGATTCATATATGGATATTAATGACCTGCGCGAAAATGGCGATTTCAATGCGCTCGAGAAAGACTGCCAACAATATCGTGCACTTTTTTCTAAAACGCTAAGAGATTGCCGCAGCG
>CAYTAW010000257.1:4842-5429 GCA_964435675.1 uncultured Bdellovibrionales bacterium | reverse complement strand
CTCCCGCTTTAAAAAAAGCGTTAGTGAACTTGAGGGTTCGAAACAGCTGAGTGCCTAATCCACGCCTTAACCTTCGCTTCCTCAGTGCGCGCGGTGCGCAAGAATTTTTTTCGCGCCGGGGTATTAAAAAAAAGTCCGCGCACTTCAATGTCGGTACCTTTCTTAATTGAGCACGGCTTCGGGTTTTCCATTACGCCGCCATTGACACTCACTTCGACGCCGCTTAAGTCGCCCTCAAGCTGAGTACGCATACGCACGCGAGCAACCGATGCGATTGAAGGCAGCGCTTCACCGCGAAATCCCAATGTGGATATCGCATTCAAATCTTCGCTCGCAGAGATCTTCGACGTAGCGTGACGCTGGAATGCCGATTGCGCATCGGTGCTATTCATACCGCAGCCATCATCAACCACGCGTATCAATGCGCTCCCGCCCTCTTCTAGGTACACCGATATCGATTGTGCACCGGCATCTATGCTGTTATCGACTAGCTCGCGCACCACGGACGCTGGCCTATCGACAACTTCGCCAGCGGATATCTGATTGATTACGAAATCGGGTAAGAGCCGAACGCGGTTTTCTGACTC
>CAYTAW010000257.1:0-4832 GCA_964435675.1 uncultured Bdellovibrionales bacterium | reverse complement strand
GGCGGTCGCGCTATCCATGCGCTACCTCAACAATGGTTTAACGGCAGCGGTTCGTTCGGGTCCCTTGACGCCGCCGCGACGTAGAGTAAAGGTGATCTCCGTTTGCGGATTGCTGGTCGCGACAATCTCTTCGACCTCTTCCCTTGAGTTGACCTTTCGTCCATTAACGGCGGTAATCAGATCGGCGCGGGCGATATCGCGCACGAATCCGCGAATAAAGACTGAGTCTACCATCCGCTCAATTGGCTGCATTCCCGCGCGATCGGCGGGACTATCTTTAAGTATGCGGCGAATCATCGGCCCCTGCGTGGTGTCGATTAAAACCCACCCCATATTCGGACGGAGCACTTTGCCAGTAGAAATCAGCTCGGGAAGAACGCGGCGAATGGAGTTTATTGGAATCGCAAATCCAATTCCGGCGGATTCGCCTGATTGACTGAGAATGGCCGTGTTGATGCCGATCACGCGGCCGTCAAGATCGAGAAGAGGTCCGCCTGAATTACCCGGATTAATAGCAGCGTCGGTTTGTATTAATCCCTTCATAACTGATCCGGAGGGAGTTTTTACGACTCGATCTACGCTGGAAATAATTCCCGATGTTAAGGTCCTGTTTAATCCAAATGGATTTCCGATTGCGAGAACACCTTGTCCCACCTCGAGCCGCGATGAGTCGGCAAACTGAATCTCCACCAGATCGCCTGGAGGGTTGATGATCTGCAGCACGGCTACGTCGTATTCGCTGTCGAAGCCGAGCACGCGCGCTTCATACGGTTTGGAATCGTTAAAATAGATCTGCATTTTGTGAGCGCCGCGAATGACGTGCAAGTTTGTCAGCACTATTCCCTGCTTGGCATTTACGATAAAACCGGTTCCTGAACCCTCGCGTTGTTGAACTTCCGGGAAAAGATCGCTCGGGTCTACCGTAAACGTTTCCGTAGCGATGAAGACCACGGCTGGACCGACGCGCTTATACGTATAAATTATGCGCTGTTCGTCAGGAGAACGGTACGCTGGCGCTTCGCTGCCGGCACCGGCGTGCATATGGCGGATGAAAAGATCCATTACCGCAAAAACGATTGCTAATAGAATGAATCCCGCTAATGAGCGCTTGGATCGCAGACTAAACACCGACTATTCCACCCCCTCTGGACGCCCTTCCTGTTCGATTACCGTTGATGGCGACAGATGTTTTATTCTCTCTACCTTAATTACACCCGGGACCATTTCAAGCGAGCGCTTAAGTCCGTCAAGCTGCCGCGCATCGGCGATTGAAATCTCGAACATATTAACTGCTTTGCCCAATTCCGTTGTCTTAATCTGAGCGCTAACGATATTCGCCCCGTTGGCCGCGATAGCGTTTGTCATCGCGGCCAGCAAACCACGCTGATCTTGCGACACGACGGTAAGTTTGACGCGGCGCTCGGATCGTACCTGATCATCCCAGAGAACGTCTACCCGGCGCATCGGATCGCACTGCAATACCTGAGAGCAATCGGCGTGGTGTACGGTAACTCCCCGCCCACGCGTGATAAATCCGGCAATCCGATCGCCTGGAAGCGGCTCGCAACATCGCGCAAAGCGCACTAGTATGTCGTCGAACCCACTGACCTTAACCCCGACTCGCTGCCGCGATACCTGAGCAGCGCGTTTAAAAATACGCCCCAGGGGGGTTTCTGCTTTCTTGGCTGGATCTGATGTGTCAGAGATTCCTTCCGGCACGATCTTGGCTAAGACTTTGGTTGAGCTTATCTTTCCGTAGCCAACCTCGGCGTAGAGTTCCCCCTCGGTTTTGAGGCCGAGCGACTGCGCCACTTCGAGCAGCTTGCCGCTCTTCTCGACGCTCTTAAGCGACATTTTTACTTTGCGCAGGTCCTTGCTCAATATCTCGTGACCAAAGGCCAGCGAACGTGCGTGCTCTTCAGATTTTAAAAATGCCCGCACGCGCTGTTTTGCCTTCGAGGAAACGACGAACCGCAGCCAATCCTTGTTGGGCACGTGCGACTTGTTGGTCAGCACCTCGACAGTGTCTCCGTTACGTAAACGGTAGTCTATCGGCACGATGACGTTATTCACGCGCGCGCCAGTGGTGCGGTGGCCTACGTCGGTATGCACCGCGTATGCAAAATCGATAGGCGTTGAATTAAACGGCAGCCGAATCAAATCGCCCTTTGGCGTAAAAACGAACACCTCTTCCGGGAACAGTTCACTTTTGACCGATTGAATAAATTCATCAGGATTTTTTAGATACGCTTGGGTCTCAACGAGATCCTTTACCCACTGAAGATTAATCGGTTCCGATGAGGATGCCGCTGCCGCCGCGCCGGGCTCCTTGTAACGCCAGTGCGCCGCGATACCTTCCTCGGCGATACGGTTCATGTCGTGAGTGCGAATCTGGACCTCTATGCGATTGCCATTCGGGCCGATGACTGTCGAATGAAGTGATTGATACATATTCGGCTTGGGCATAGCGATGTAATCTTTGAAGCGATTCGGGATCGGCTTCCATTTGGAATGGATGATTCCCAAGGTTTCGTAACAAGCGCGAACTGTCGCGACTATTATTCGAAAGCCAAGCAAGTCGTAGACTTCATCGAATCCGATATTTAATTTCTCCATTTTTTGCCAAACGGAGGAAATGTGCTTGGCGCGCCCTTTGACCGAGCCGCTTACGCCAGCCTCTTCAAGTAATCTAACAATTTCGTGAGTCGTGCGCTCGATATACGATTCGCGCTGTTCCGCCGTGCGTTCAAAACTCTCTTGGATTAACTGGTAAATCTCAGGGCGCATATAGCGCAAGCAGAGATCTTCCAGCTCCGATTTCATCCAGTGAATACCGAGGCGGTTGGCAAATGGCGCGTAAATTTCCTTGGTCTCGCCGGCGATGCGCCGTTGTTTCTCTTCGCTCTGATATTGAAGTGTGCGCATGTTGTGCAGCCGATCGCAGAGCTTAACCAGGATAACGCGAATATCCTTGGCCATAGCGATGAGCATCTTACGGAAGCTCTCGGCCTGTTTTTCCTCGCGGCTCGAGAAATGAATACGCGTCAATTTAGTAACGCCTTCCACGATATCGGCAATATCCGTGCCGAACTTTTCAGCGAGTTCAGCATGGGTAAGCATGCAGTCCTCAACTGTGTCATGAAGTAGCGCCGCCACGATGGAAGGGACGTCGAGTTTTAGTTCACACGTGAGCAGCGCGGTCTCTACAAGATGATTGATGTACGGCTCGCCTGATGCGCGGACCTGACCATGGTGGGCCTTATCGGCAAATTCGTATGCGCGCTTGATAAGCTCGAGATCGGGCGATGGATGATACGCTTGAACGGCTTTATTAATTCGCTCGAGATGCATAGCCTAAAGATGCACAACCCATAGATACACAGACCATAGATAAACAGTCTAAAGATACACGGCCTGAAGAAGCAAAATCCAGAGGCTCTTCGCCGCCGCATGTCTTAAACGAATCGAAGAATTAAAATCGGTATCAAGACTGCACGACTTTAATTTACGCAGCGTTTGGGCTTACGAGCTAGCGTTAAAAGGTTGGCGCGCTACTGCCGTTTCTGTTGCTCGACTCGCTTTCTTCTTCCTCTTCATCATCACCCGACGCAGGAGCCACGCGCGCGCCAAGACGAAGCGCCGGAATGGCACTGCCAGTTGATGCCTCGCGTTCTTCTGCGCGTGCTTGAGCTTCGAGCTCCTTCTGCGCAAGAGCTTCTTCTTCAGACATGAAACGGACTTGGCCATCCGCGATTTCTCGAAGAGCGGTAACGACCGACTTATTCCCTCGATTGTCATCAATTGCTTGCTTTGCGCCGTTCAAGAGCTGCTTGGCGCGCTTTGCGGCCAAAAGAACGAGACCAAAACGATTGGTTTCTTTTGTTAAACAATCTTCTACGGTAATTCGTGCCATAAGAACTCAACTCACTATTCTTCTCAAACGACAAACTTTAGAGTAAGCAGCGATAGTAAGGTAAAATCGCTGATATTTCAATACCTTGAATTCAAATGCTGAGAAACAGCAGCTTCGCCGGCTTCGTGGCCACCCAATTCATTGCAATCTAACATATTTTTAGCGGCTAGCCCTCATTTCAGGCGCGGCGTCCTGCGATAAAATATATCCGGCATTTCCATACTCGTCGCGAGTACGGAGCCAAACACCGATTATCGCGTCAACCGACACGTATTCACCCGGATCAAAAACACCGATGCGCGCTGCCCAGTAACTTGGGCGGCTCATAATCTGCGTTGCCGCAGTGATCGAATAGCGCCGCGGCGCGCCAAAATGAATAACGGCTCTCCCCTCGGAGTCGACGCGAACGTCGCTTGACGCGCTTGCCTGCACGGGTTTCTTATCGAGGTAGGGAGGAAAGTCGAAAGTATTCTCCTTCAAGGAAGGCTCGGGTTCACTTTGGATCGCGCGCACGACTTCAGGCTCATTCGATGACTCGATTTTCAGGGCTTCCTTTGCTTGTGCTTTTGGTGCCGGCTTCTCTTGCAGGTCGGTTGGTTCATCTGACTGCATCGCGGCCAGCTGCGGCTGCGCTCCCGAAACATGCCGGGCGCGAACGCTCGGCGTTACCGGTGGCTGCGCATTTATTTCAGAAACCAAAGACGCGAGCGAACTTACTTTATCAACCGCGTCAAGGGACGGAAGAATTAGTGAATCGTCCGTGATTCTTTGAAGCCTTGTGCGCGACTTTCCGTGAATGAAATCGGAATTCGCGGAAACCTGCGTTCTCGCCGGGGAATTTGACGATGAAAGATAAAGAACTATCAATATAATTGCGGCAACTGCGCTCGATATGGATACCGAGCGGCTCCAGAAGCGC
>CAYTAW010000256.1:3734-5433 GCA_964435675.1 uncultured Bdellovibrionales bacterium | reverse complement strand
ACCCACCCATCGGGCTTCCCTCGCTCATCATCGGGGACTCGCCAGCCGAGCTACCCGCTCCCTTAGAGCCGACAAACTCGATCGAATTAGCGATAATCTCCGTTGTGTAGCGATCTTTTCCTTCTTTATCCTGCCATTTACGGGTCTGAATCTTGCCCTCGATGTATACCTGGCGCCCCTTCTTGAGGTAGTTACCGCAAAGCTCGGCAGTCTTTCCAAAGGCGACAATGGTGTGCCACTCAGTATGATCTCCCCAATTACCGCTTGAGTCCTTGCGGCGCTCTCCGGTGGCCAGGCTGAATGTACAGACCGGAAGCTGGCTCGCAGTAAAACGGAGCTCCGGATCTTTACCCAAATTGCCCAGCAAGATTACTTTATTTACACCCATGTCATCTCCTTATTACGACGAAAATCTATCAAGCAGCCCGCCATACGGTGGCTAGACTCCTACTATATTACTCAAGCACAGAAATAAAAAGTTTCCGGCGGCCGTTAAATGCGGCACCAGACTACAGTGCCCCGCGCTAGGTTTCAACATTATAGTGCGACGCGGATGGCAAAAGGGCCTGTTGCGCCAGGCGATAGCATGTTGAATTAATTGGCAGAAGTTTTCCAAGCCGCGCCGGCTGCGACTGCGCAGATAGAATTCGCGACTACCATCTGGTATACTGCTGACGATTTAAATTTCAGTTATCAAGACCTTACGCTACAGGTGAGCAGTATCGGCGAGGCCTGAACACCTCGAAATCCTGAACACCCCGAAATAGGGTACGCCCGTAAGGGTGTCAGGACTCCTTACGACCTTGGTCGTTAGCGCTAACGCACTACTCCACCCTGTGTAAGCAGTATATGCATTTTCGTCACGCCTTCAGCTTCGCAACATATTCGCGCGGTTACTGACTGGCAAAATTGATATCTAAACCGCGCTCAGTATATACAGAACAGATATTTTATAAGGCCAGAAATGAAAATTCGCTTAACCGACATTCCTGCAGACGGATTAGATATACAGGAATCAATTCCACCCACCGAACTCAACGAACGCCTATCTACCGGCAATAACCACGGCATACAGTTTATCGATCCGCTGAACGTAACACTCACCGTGTACAAATCACCAAATGGCGCCGAAACAAAGGGAACCGTTACCAGCCGATATCGACAACCATGCGCGCGTTGCATCGAGGGTGTCGAACGACCGTTAACAATCGAAACCAACTACTATCTGCAACAGCGGCCCGACGTCTTACGCGGCCATGAAACCGAGGAATATGAAGACGATATCGGCATCACCTTCTACGACGGCGAACATATCGATCTCGACGATTTAATCCAAGAAAGCATCATCTTGTCGCTATCGATCTACTGGCATCCGGACGAAGATAGCAACGGCAAGTGCACGCTCTGCAAGAAAGATATTCACAACTTGCAACCGAACGCCGAGAAGAAATCTGCCAAAGGCGTCTCGCTCCAAGACCTGCTGAAGAAGGCCGGAATCGAGTAAATGAGTGACTCGATCGCATCAGGACGCGCCATTCTGAACGGGCCGGATCTGATCCCGCTAATCGACTTCATATCTTCGCTCGCGGTAAAAAATACCGCGGAGCGCGCGCTCAAAGCGCGCGAAAGATTCAAAGACGTCGCCCCCGTGGTTATGCGCCTCGCGCTTGAGACATGCGCGGCTCGTGAAGCACTCGCC
>CAYTAW010000256.1:0-3724 GCA_964435675.1 uncultured Bdellovibrionales bacterium | reverse complement strand
CCCCCATCCACGAGTGGGCGCGCAGCGGATATTTCTTGCAAAGCCGACTCGAACAGTCGACGCGCCCCGAAATTGCCGCCCACCACGCGCGCGCGTTCAGCGGAAGGCGCGTCCTCGAGATCGGATGCGGCATCGGTTTCGATACGGCGGCCCTCTGCCGCGAAGCGACACACGTTACCGCGATCGACATCGATCCGCTAAGCGCTGCAATTGCCGAACACAATCTTTCGCTGCAAGGCTTAAACAACGTTGAGGTGCGCGTCGAAGCATTCGAATCATACGCAGACGAATTTGCGTTGAGGAGCTTCGAGGGAATATGGGCCGACCCCGGCAGGCGTACCGAAGACGGCTCGCGAATTTTTTCACCCGACGATTACCAGCCACCGCTCCAGGCTTTAGTTGAGCTTCCCTTTTCGGGAATTTTCGGAATAAAAATTTCGCCGGCGTTAAACTTTTCGACATCACCCGATTGGAGCCATGAATTCATCGGCTGGGAATGGAATTGCCCCGAACAGGTATTGTGGCGCGGAACGAAAAAGGCGCGCCGCTTTGCGACGCTGGCCGACGCCGGAATTTCCTGGGAGCGAAACAGCGCCGAGCAAAATACGGCAGACGAGACGGCGATTGAATCCGGCGCATACGTGCTGGAGCCCCATCCGGCACTGGTGCGCACACACGATCTCGAATATTTTTTTGCAGAACGAAACTTCCAACTGGCCGACTCTCAGCTAGCTTACGGAATATCAGCGCAAAAACCCCCTCACGATCACTGGTATCGTCAATTTCTAATACTCGAACACTTCCGTTTTACGCCGCGCGCACTCAAGGAGCGCTTGACTGCTATCGGCTGGGATAGCCGGACGCAGATTAAAAAGAGAGGACTGGATGAAAATCCTGACGAATTACACCGCTCGCTCAAACTGCCGCAGCCCGATAAGATGTCAAATTGGGGCTATGTGATCCTTTGTAAAATCAACCAAACACCGATCGCGCTGCTGACATCACGTGAGACCGAGGAAGTCGCGCGATGAGTAGTCTTGTGATTGATAGCACCGCCCTCAAAAGCGGCGCAGCAGCTATGGGCATCGCGCTTTCAGCAGAGCAGCTCGATCAATTCAACTCATTTGCGCGCCTCCTCGCAGAGTGGAACGAAAAATTGAATTTAACCGCGGTTCCGCCCGAGGAATATGTCTCCAGACATTTTCTCGATTCTCTCGCCGTGGCGAGCGCCGCGTGCTGGCTGCCCGCGGGGCGGGTTGTTGATGTTGGCACGGGCGCCGGCTTCCCCGGCATTCCCTTAAAAATTGCCTTTCCGCAGATCGAGTTAATACTCGTCGAGAGCCTGCAAAAACGGTGCAATTTTTTGAACGAGGTAGTCAATCAGCTCGGCATGACAAAAGTGACCGTCATCCCCGAACGAGGAGAGCTGTCGGCGCACTCCCCACAACTCAGAGAAACATTCGATATCGCCACCGCACGGGCAGTCGCTCATCTTTCTATACTTTCAGAAATCCTCATCCCATACCTAAAGCCCGGGGGATGGCTCATACTGTTAAAGGGAGCGAGCATCGAACAAGAAGTCGCTGAGACCGGGGAGACGATTGCGCACTGCGGCGGAGGCCAACCACGCATTGAGCGCGTCTCAACTGCGAATTCGACGCAGCCATCAACTCTACTGATCACCGAGAAAAAGTCGCACAGCTCGGCCAAAATTCCGCGTAGCTATGCGGCCATTTCCAGGCGGCAGCTGCAAAAAAATGATTTGCGCTAATCCTCTACCGGCTCAGAATTTTTAGCGTCCGCGTTGATTCCGCTTATTTTTATTTACAATCTCTTCCGCCGTCTTAATCAGGTTTTCACGGATATTTTGCTCGTTCAGACCAACCTCGGCGCGAAAGGCCTGCGCGAAACCTTCGCCCTTCATAATGCGACTCTGATAGAAACGCATCAGTCCGCTTACTCCGCGGCGCTCGCTCAACATTTGAAAATAGAGAAAGCTGAGTCCATAATCCAACGGACTTCCCGAAAACGAGTGTCCCGTCAGCCCGTATTTGATTCCCGCCAGACCGAGATTTGCATAACTAATCCGCGATTCGTCATTGGGAATGATTGATGAATAGCGCGACGCATACCCCTCAAACCAGCTCGCAAATCCTTCAGCGCGACTTCCGTCCGGACGCTGCACGGTATCGCGTAAAATGGCTGCCTCCACCGCATGGCCGATCTCGTGCAAGAGCACTTTCGCCAGCGCCTTATCCGCGTCGGCGCTGCTCGGCGGCGCGCTATTTCCGCACCCTTCAACCACATTCTGGCCGACTATAAAAATGTCGGCCGGAGGATACATCCAGCCCGGATGGCAGCTCGTTACCATATTCATCGGGATCTGTTTTTCCGGCATATTTCGGTCGAGAAAAACGACGCGTAGCGTCAGCTCGACTGTCGAAATATAGGTGGGAAATCCTCCTGACCGCAGCGCGCGGCTTGCGGTCTTCGCTGCATCGGCGAGCGCGCGCTCAGGTGTGCGACCGTACACTTTTTCGAGCGCACGCGGCCAGCGCAGCGCTATGCGTCCCAGCGGCGACGCCATATCGACCGAGCGAATATTTCCCTGAAGCTCGACTGCGTTCGGACGCACCTGCCCTTTTCTTCGCGCGGGCTCGCAAATCGCCCGTTCGCGCAACGCAACGGGAATTTTTTCGCGCGAATCGGTAACTTTGATAATTCCGTTTTCGTCTTTGTAGAAGCAATCGTAGATTGTCTGTGCGCGCGCTTCATTCACGAAAAACGTTGCGCATGCTGCAAGGAGCAGCAATCTACACATTTGCCCGAATCGCCGACTTTTTACCGCGACGCGTAGTGCGTGCCGTAACACGCCGCTTTGCGGGTTCCAGCGCCATCTCAAGCACCTCACTAACGTGCTTGACCGGGATGAATTTAATGCGTTTGCGCTCCTCCGCCGGAACCTCTTCGACATCCTTGAGATTATCGTAGGGAATAATCACCTTCTTGATACCGAGCCGAAGCGCCGCGAGCGCTTTCTCCTTCAATCCTCCAATCGGCATTACGGCACCGCGCAGAGTGATCTCTCCGGTCATTGCCACGTTCGCCAACACCGCTCGCCCCGAAAGCGCGGAGACAAGCGCTGTCGCAATCGTGATTCCCGCCGACGGACCATCCTTCGGTGTAGCGCCATTAGGCACGTGGATATGAATATCGACCTTGTGATGAAAATTGCCGTCGAGCCCAAGCACATCGGCGTTCGCCCGAGCGTAGAATACCGCGGCCTGCGCCGACTCTTGCATCACCGAACCAAGCTGACCAGTAAGCGAAAGCTTTCCGCTTCCAGGCGCTACCGAAGCCTCGATCGGCATCACTTCTCCGCCATGCACCGTCCACGCAAGTCCGCGAACAAAGCCGATTCGCGATTCTTTTTCTTGGCTCTCCGGATCATATTTGGTTGGCCCCAGCAGCTGTCGCACCGCCTCGGAATTCACCGTCCCCGGCTGCTTCTTAAATTCGGCATACTGCCGCGCTATTTTTCGGCACAACGACCCAATCTCGCGGTCCAAGCTGCGTACGCCAGCTTCCTCTGTATATCGCTCGATAATGAAGCGCAGCGCATCATCGGTCACATTCGCCTTGAGGCGCTTAATGCCGTTGTCTTCAAGCTGGCGCGGAATCAAAAAGCGCCGGCAAATATGAAATTTCTCCTGCTGCGTATACC
>CAYTAW010000255.1:0-5491 GCA_964435675.1 uncultured Bdellovibrionales bacterium | reverse complement strand
GTTGAGCACTTCGCGTTTCGCCTCGGATACGGTATTTGAATCGAGCTCTGCTTGAACGAGTCGCAGAGCCCGGCTTACCTGCTCCGCAACTGAAACGTTAAGATTGGAATAGAAATCTTCGAAGCTATGATGTTTTTCGTAAACCTCTTCAGCCATTGAATGCTCGTAAAAAAAATACAACCGAGGTGCAAATGCGGAGCAGAAACCGCGACTCGTTTCCGCATGGTAACACGTAACAAGCGCGATGCTCAGTCTGTAAATGTGAACCGAGCGCTCATAGAGTTGTTAAGATGTCATGGTGGCGGCTTTTGCACCGCCGCATATTCCATTGTTCTAATTATCTCTTTCGTCTCGTGAGGTGGATAAATCAGCCAAAAGCGGTCCTGCGCTAACTAGCTGATAATACACGCTATCTTTTATTTCGAGGCCAGTCACTTCGGTTGATTTCATGAAACGTGCCAAGGAGCCCGCGCATCTAAATCGTTGTTAGATCCTTGTTCATTGGATATAGATGATCGAGAAGGTTTTTTACTCTCTCGATTTAGTCGGGGGGAGTTAAGGAGTTTATGCCAAATTTAGCCGATCAAAGGATTTTGCTCATTGGAGGTGCCGGATTCATCGGGCACAATTTAGCGCTCTCGCTAAATAAAAAAGGCGCAGAAGTTATCATCGTCGACAGTCTCGGCGTGAATAATTTGCTAAACTTTTTGCCCAACCGTTACAATCAGAAAGCGGGGAACAAGCACCTCTATGTAAGCTTCATCAACGAGCGTCTCGACCTGCTCAAGAAAAATCAGATCCCGATGATTGTTCAAGATGCCCGTGACTACCAGGCGTTGAGCAAGACAATTACCGAGACGAAGCCAAATGTGATCGTACATCTTGCAGCCATCGCCCACGCGAATGTGTCGAACAAAGATCCATTCAGCACTTTCGATCACAGCTTGCGCACATTAGAGAATGCGCTCGATTCAACCCGCGATCGTGTCGATCACTTTATTTATTTCTCTTCGAGCATGGTTTACGGAAATTTTTCGTCGGGAACGGTAACCGAGGAAACACTCTGCGAGCCGCTCGGTATTTACGGTGCACTCAAATTTGCCGGTGAGAAGATGGTTATCGCATACAATCAAGTATTCGATATGCCCTACACAATTGTTCGTCCTTCGGCGCTCTATGGCGAACGGTGCGTAAGTCGGCGCGTTGCGCAGATTTTTATCGAAAACGCGATTCTCGGCATGGACATAACGGTCAATGGCGATGGCAGTGATCGTCTTGATTTCACGTACATACAAGATCTCGTTCATGGCATTGAGTGCGTAATCGAAAATGAGAGGTCGAAGGGGGAAATATTCAATCTCACCTACGGTTCATCTCGGTCGATGAAGGATCTTGCGGATATTATTCAGCAGCAGTTCCCTGAAGCAAACGTTAAATACGTTCCGAAAGACAAGCTGACGCCGAGCCGCGGTACGTTGTCGGTCGAAAAAGCCAAAAAACTAATTGGCTACTCGCCTCAGTATCCGGTTGAAGTCGGTTTCGTTAATTACATCGATTGGTACCGCGAATTTTGCGAACATGAAGAGTCGCTACGCGTTATCGAGCTTTCGATTTAATGCCGCATGGCGGACATTCTAAGCTCTGATGCCTGGTTGTCCGAAATAATTGGAAAAGACGCATACGCTCTGAAGGACGCTCCGGACGAGGCCGCATTCGCTGCGGGGTTAGAATCGATTTGTAGTAAACACAACGTATTTTGCTTTACCAAAGTCGCCGTTGATCGAATTACGCGATGCTCAGCGCTTGAAAGCGCCGGCTTTCGGCTCATTGACACCAGCGTGCTATTTTCCACCACTATCGCGTCGGCGGTCGATGCGGGGGGGATCGTGATACGGGACGCTGCGCCGGGGGATCTCGCCGCAGTGCGTGAAATAGCGCGGTCATCCTTTCGGTTTAGCCGTTTTCATCTGGATCCGCACATTACTAAAGTAGCAGCCGATACGCTCAAGGCTGAGTGGGCAGCAAATTATTTCGCGGGAAAAAGGGGAGATCGCATGCTCATCGCCGAGGCGGGAGACGAGGTGCTCGGATTTTCGCAGCTCCTTTGCCCCGACCAAAAGACAACGATTATCGACTTGATTGCGGTTAAAGTCGACGCGCAAGGCCGCGGAATCGGTAGAGCGCTCGTTAACGCGTCGAATCGAACGCGCTCGGCAGATGGTGTATTCAAAATCGGAACGCAGCTCGCCAATTCGCCCTCAATGCGTCTTTACTCTCAATGCGGCCTGTCTATCGAATCAGCCCAGTATATATTCCACTACCACTCGGCGTAAAACTACGGGAGAATTATCCGAGGATGAGGTGCGGATTCACGCAATGAAATACGACGTAGCAATAGTTGGCGCCGGTCTTGTGAGCCTGGGTAGCGCGTATCAAATTAGCAAAGCATTTCCAGACTTGCGCATTGTAATCTTGGAGAAAGAGGTTCAAGCCGGGCAGCATCAGAGCGGGCATAATTCAGGAGTGCTACACAGTGGCATCTATTATCCCCCAGGTTCGGTGAAATCCGAAACGTGTCTTAAAGGTAAAAGGCTGCTTGCGGAATTTTGCGCGGAACAAGGGATTTCGATCCGTCGGCTTGGCAAGGTAATCGTTGCAACCAGAGAGGCCGAGCGTCCTACGATCGAGAAACTTTTGGAAAATGCCCGTGCAGCAGGGATTAATGCGGCTCGAATTGAAGCCGATGCCTTGCGGGAGATCGAACCGCTCGTTTCCGGTATTGCTGCCATTCATTTGCCCGATGTGTCAGTTATCGATTTTTCGGGCGTGGTTAACCGTTTTGTGGAAATTCTGCGCGCGCGTGGAAATAAATTGGTTTTTAATGCGGCAGTAAGTGGATTCTCGTCCCGCCCTGACTCCGTAATCGTTCATTCCACGGGAGGAGACTTCGAGGCACGCGCGGTAATTAATTGCGCTGGACTGTATGCCGATGTAATTGCAAAGCGAGCCGGTTCAAAAAGCGCAACTCGTATCGTTCCCTTTCGGGGCGAATATTACGAACTTCGAGCCGAAGCCGCGTCCAAAGTGAATGGGTTAGTCTATCCCGTCCCCGATCCGCGATTTCCGTTTCTTGGCGTCCACCTGACGCGGATGTACAACGACGTAGTCGAGTGCGGTCCAAACGCAGTTCTCGCTCTCGCGCGGGAAGGCTATGGCTGGACGAACGTTAACGTTGGAGAGCTTCTCGGTACATTGGCATCGCCGGGATTTATCAAATTTGCCGCAGCTCAGTGGCGTACGGGGTTCTATGAGGTTGCGCGCTCTCTCTCTCGTTCGATGTTTCTGCGGTCGATTCAGACTCTTGCGCCTTCTATACAAGACGGAGATTTGGTGCGAGGAGCGCGCGGCGTGCGCGCGCAAGCAATTGCACCCGACGGAAAACTTCTCAGTGATTTTCATTTTGATTGTCACGATCGTTTCATACACATACTTAACGCGCCATCGCCTGCGGCAACTGCGTGTCTGAGCATAGGGAATGTCGTTCTTGATCGGTTACAGAAGCAGTTGGGGATTGGCCGCTAGAAGGACTTTTTCCAATCTTCGCCCTGATCCGCGACGATTGTATCCGCGTTCTCGGGAAGCACCTGGAATAATATCGACGCATCCCGAACCTTGCTGCGAATGGCCGCGAATGGTGTGTTTCGCCACTCTTTGCGTAGCGCGACAAGCAGGGAGAGGGTGCTCTGCATCGACGAACGATCGAAAAACGAATTTTCGCGCGAATAGTCGCAGGCGATCTTCGAAATCTGGCCCGCACGAGGAAATATCACCGACCAGTTGCGAAAAATAATCGCGAGGAGTGCGCGTTTCTGCTCAAACGGATATTGCGCATGATTTTTGAAAAGATCGATTTCCAACGCAGCACCGCGGCGAATGGTCCAATGAGGAAATGAATACGACATCGTCAATGGCGCGGCGACATTTAAGGTATCAGTTTGCGGATAAAAGAGCTGCTCTAAGTCGGGAGAGTTGAGCACTACGCCGACGACATCGCGTGAAAATTCAGCGCATGTAGCGGCGCAAAAATCAGTCGATACGGTATCGCCGGGCTGCAAAAACGTGACCAGAGGTGCGCATGCTTTCTTAATTCCTGTGTGGAGCGCTGAGTAGAGATGGGGATGCTCGGCGCGGGCGTGACGAACGGTAAAATGTCCAATTACCTCACTCAAATCGAGGGAAAAAGAATGCGCGCTTTTCGATCCTCTTTTGTCGGAGGCATAATCGACGATTAAAATCTCAAAATCGAGTGATGACTGAGCGGTAAGGCTCATAATCGTCTTTTTTAGCTCTTCCGAGGGTTGATCGATTGGGATAATGACTGTTAAAGCCTGCTCGGTGTCGGCATTTTGATTGCTATGGCGGCGAAAAACGCGCGAGCATTCACGCTGAGTGGCGAGAGGGTGCGCGCCGGTCTTATTCTGATCGTAGATGCGGAAGTATGAAAGCGTCTTATCTATATGCTTGGTGAACGGATAGCGCGCCGCCATACGTAGCCAGAGATCAAAATCCATCGTGAAATAGAGATCTTCGTCGATGTAGGTCCCATCGTTCCGCTTAACCTCTTCGAGCAGCGATTTCCGGAAGAACACGGAAGGCTGAGCGAGCCAGGCGTACGGTACCCAGTACCGCCATAGATCATAGTAGCTCCTCGGCGTATTGTTTACGACTTCGGTTGTCTTGCCCGCTTTGTCGGTTTGTTCGGCCTTTCCCAGCACCACCGGGTATTCGGAAAGTGCCTGCGCAACGTCGTAAAAAATATTCGGCGCGTACCAATCATCCGAATTAAGCCATGCAATAATGTCGCCGTTTGCTCGTGCAAA
Source organism: uncultured Bdellovibrionales bacterium (assembly GCA_964435675.1). GTDB lineage: Bacteria > Bdellovibrionota_C > UBA2361 > UBA2361 > CAYTAW01 > CAYTAW01. Next base: position 611 of record CAYTAW010000255.1, on the reverse strand, counting down.
CCCCTGATTGAGGGCATCCGATTGCCCACGGTCGGGACCGGAAGTCCATTTGAGATGGGGATACGATTTTAAGATTTCAATGGTCGAATCAGTTGAGCCGCCATCAACGACAATATGTTCGAAATTCGGATAGCCCTGGGCAAGCACCGACTCGATATTGTCCTTGATGAATTCCCCTTGATTATAGGAAACGGTAACGACGGAAATCTTCGGGAGGGTCATGGTGTGCTATCTCGCCCGTGGCCGCCGTTTTTTTAGGCGAACTATTTTTGTATTGCGATCGCTACGCACTGAAGTTTGCGTCTCCGCTTCGGACAACGCGCGCTTTAACGTCTCGATCCATGTATCTATAGAGACTGCGGTTCCGGCGACGCCGCAATTCATAAAGCGCGCAAAGATATTGCTATCGAAAGAACTTCCACCGCATGTGGTGCGTACTAGCATATTTATTATCGGCTTTATTCCGTCTACTTTCGCTGCTTTGGGAAAATTAATAATGCGATACGTGGAGATTTGTTCGGTGATATCGGCAGTCGATTTCTGGCTCGAAATCAACTTTTCGATTGGCAAGATTTGGCTGCCGACTTTCACTCGTCCATAGAGGATAGATG
>CAYTAW010000254.1:0-5499 GCA_964435675.1 uncultured Bdellovibrionales bacterium | reverse complement strand
CATCGTTACAAGCAAAAGCGGGAAGGAGAGGGATTTTTTTACGGTTACGCCGAGCCGTTTTACCTCTTCGGGAAGGCTTGCCTGTGCCTGCGATACGCGATTTTGGACGAGCACGTTTGCCATGTCCAAATTCGTTCCGACCTGAAAATCGACGCGAACCGTCGTCGTGCCGTCATTGGCGTTGGTGCTGCGCATGTAGATCATGTTTTCTACGCCGTTGATCTGTTGTTCGAGCGGCGTTGTAACCGATTGCTCGACGGCGAGCGCGGTTGCGCCAGTGTAGGTGGCGCTTACCTGAACGCTCGGGGGCACCACGTTCGGATATTGGGAGACGGGGAGCGATCGAAGGGTGACCAATCCGAAAATTACCAACACGATTGATATTACTATTGCAATCGTCGGTCGGCGTACGAAGAAATAATCCTTGCTAGGGGCGGATGGGGTGTGTTGGTTCGGTGCGCTCATGGATTAGGACTCCACTTTCTTCGGCCGAACGATCGAACCGGTACGCAGACGCTGAATGCCGTCAAGCGCTATCGTTTCGCCTTCGCTGACTCCCTGTTCGATAACCTGCTGTTCTCCGGCCACGGGGCCCGTGGTAATTGAGCGCTGCTCCACTTTTCCCTCGCCATCGACAATAAAAACAAAGTACTTACCCTGCATCTCTTTGACGGCTTTCTTCGAAACGAGTAGAGCGCCGTGCCGTGTTTCCGCCACGGTGCGCACTTTGGCGAACAAACCGGGACGGAGCAGTTTGTTGGTATTTGGGAATGCCGCTTCAATTGCAATCGCGCCGGAATTCGCGTCCACGCCGCGGTCGACCTTCACTACTTCGCCACGTTCGGGATACATCGTATTATCAGCGAGAACCATCTCAAGCGAACGCTTACCTTCGGTCGGATTCTGCTGCTTTAGACGAGCAAAATAGAGATAATCTGATTCACTAACAGAAAACTGCACATGAATCGGGTCGAGCTTGGATACCGTGTTGAGGATCACCGCATTAGGATAGGATCCAACTACTTCGCCAACTTTTGCCTTTGAAATTCCGATCGTTCCCGAGGTCGGTGCGGTGATAGTCGTGTATCCGAGTTGGATATTTGCCGCTTCGACCTGCGCAGTTGCTGCTTCAACCAAGCTCTGAGCAATGCCTTTCTGGGAGGTGGCCCGATCAAGGTCGCGTTTGCTGACGGCATCAATTTTTGCAAGCGGTTCTATTCGCGCAAAATCCGATTCCGCCTGAACAAGCTTAGTTTTCGCCTCGGCGAGCTGCGCTTTAGCTTCGGCAACCTTGGCGAGAAATGGCGCTTGATCAATTGAATAGAGTACTTGACCTTCGGTTACTTCGCTGCCTTCTTGGAAATGTTGCTTCGTTAGCACGCCCTCGACGCGCGCGCGAACTTCCGCGTCAACCGAGCCGGCGGTGCGGCCGGTGAACTCTTTCGAAAGTGGTACGTCGCCTTTCTTAACGGTGCCAACTTGGATTTCCAAGGGCTGCGCGACCGTCGCTTCCTCCGTTTTTTTGCAGCTTGTTAGGATAGTGGTTGAAGTGAAGAGTATGACGGCGATCACGTAGTAGTAGTGTCTAGAGATCTTCATAGTAAAATCGCAACCCCCCGAAAGTATTTGGGTACGCAGCATATGATGAGTTATATGCGAAATAAAGGATTTGCCGCGGCCGGATACTAGGCGCATTGCGCGCGAAAGTCTGCGGAAGCTCAACTATTTGAAATAATTATATTTTGAATTGTTTTAGAATTCGGGCACTGTGCGCACCGCGCTAGATCGAGAGTGATCGGCTTTCGGGTTAGAAATAATTCGCTCGAGAATCGGTACAAATCCCAGCGATTTTTCCGCTTCTGGGTTTATCTTCGTCTCTAAAAAGTCGATTACGGTGCCGCTTCTCTTAACGACCTGCTCTATCGCATCGCGGCTTAATTGATCGTCTAAGTCAGGGCGCGGTCCCACTGTTGAAAGCAACGCGCGCAGCGCCTGCGCCGAATTGATCGGCTGTTCACCGTCGGACAATATTTCATTCAATGGTTCGCTGTTGAAAATACGACTGTCGCTCAACGGCGTACCTTTATTTACGGGCCCGGAATTTCCAACGACTTTATAGTTGGAGGCCGTCGCCGGTGTTGCGAACTTATGGGTGCTGGATTGACCGCTATTCTCACCCGCGAGAAACAAATTTCCGGCAATAACGCCCGAGGAGGTCCCGAGATCGTCTCCGGCATAGAACGTATTGCCCCGTCCCCAGTTGTATATGACGTTGCCTATAAAACGAATGTCATTGGTGCCGCCGCGAACCTGAATATTTCGGTCGAAATTGTGGATTAAAAGATTTCGCGAAAATTCAACTCCGTCCGCGCCGACGCCGATGAGCACGCCTTTCCCATGTCCTGGTACGTCCCGTCGTTTTTTATCATCGGGATGAATCGAGCGATTAAGTCCGTAGCCTATTATATTGTTGATAATGCGTACGTTTTTGACATGTCCAAAGGTGCTTACGCATTCATCGATTCCGAATCCTAACCAGCAATTCTCAATCGACACATTTTCTATCTGCGCTTTCTCCGAATCGCCTCCCCATATTACCAGTGCGTCGCGATCGGCGCCTTTTGAGTGTCCTTTCTTGCCGGGACTATTAGGATCGGGGAGTGCATCGCCTGCAAAAATCCAGAGATCGTTTACCCTAACGCCCGACGCCTTGACGCGAACTGTATCTCCGATGATCACCACGGGATTTTGACTGCCGTCAAGGTGAACGTCCGCTGCCGTAACATCAAGCGGACGGACTAGCTGCACTGTGCCCGGCTGAGCGAAGGTAATATGTTCACCCGGACCGGCCTCTTCAAGCGCAGCGCGCAGCGTTCCGGCGATTTTTTGTCCCGGCGCATAGTCCCTGAAGTCTGAAACCCGAATCTCTTTACGCTGCACCGTCTCGATTGACGTTTGTGGGGACTGGCCGGGCTGCGCTTCAGCGGCAGAGGAAAAAGGCGCACTCGGAAATGCGAGGGCCAAACTTAAGGTCAGTACGCTAAGCGAATTTATTCTTTCGAGCTGTTCTGCGGCTGGCGAAGGTAAGGGTCTACTACGCATCGATCCTCTCGTAACGGGTGGGCCGATAATATACCCTAAATACAGTAAAAGCGAATCAGTTAAGAAGTCGTTCGGGAGAGCGCAATGCGATCATTTTTCTTCCGAGGGCTCGCTCAACTCCTTGCTGATCCGTTCGTGGAAACTCGGCCACCAGTTGAAAAGAGGGCTGAGCATTCCCGCCGTCGGGCTCATCGAACGGACGAATCGTTCCGGATCGTTGTTAACCAGCTTCATTGTTGTTAGCGCGCCAATTAAAAGAAAGGGTACTAAATGTTCGACGCGGCCGGCGGTGTAATCGACGAGCTGTGCGATGTATGACGGTGTCTCAGACAATGCATTTATATGATTAACCGCCGCTTCACGCAGAATACGCAAGACCGGCGAAATGGAAGCCCAAAAAGACGCCGGTCCGGCAACCATTCCGGCTACGAGAAGGCTTTCGCGGAAACGGCTCTGTCCTTGATGTCGGATATGCTCGGCGATCCCATCATCGCCGATCAGCAATGGATTGTAGTGTATGGCGCGATTAACCGCGCTAGCCGCGATCGCGCCACTCAGAGCGCCGCCGGCGACGATAAGTGCTGCAACTGGATGCTCCGAATACAGTTCCGCGGGAACTAACCAGCCCAATGCGGTGCAGGCAACGCAGGCAGTTCGCCCGATACTATTTCCCGTGAAAATGGTCTCACTTAGAAAAACTGCAAAATGGTTAAATCCTTGAAATAGATTTCGGAACGCCGCGTGCGCTAAACCGATATGTTCCTCTTGGACCGTAGGATCGCATTCTAATTGAAATCGGCTAGGCGCTGGCGAGCGAATCGGGCCAGACGCGGTAAGTAGTGGGGATTCTGAATCGCGCGGCAGTGGATTGAATGAAATAAGCGCATCCGGTGGGGTTTCGGTCTCTAATTCATGGACCGGCGTAGCGGTTGATGTAAGATCGGCGGCGGGAAACGTGCCGATTAGGTGGCCGTCCAAAGGTACGCTGGATGGATCGTCGAAAAGGTTCATTTGCTATTAGTATAAGGCGATTTGGGTCTTATTCAATTGATTCGCAAACTATTTGAAGGATAGGCGGCTGTCGTTCGAATTTCGGAGTCGATTCGGGGTATTATATCGTCGATGGGGCCAGATGCCGGTAGCCAGGGGTGCATGGCTGGCAACTATTTCTCGCCGATAATCTTGCGATGCGTATATAGCGCTCTTAGCAGTTTAGGCAGTCTTTTTGAGATATCTTCAATTTTTCGTACTCACGAGTCGAAACGACCGAATGTTAGTCTCCCGCAATCATTAGCCCTTCCGATGGACGCTGGCGCAGTTAGCCATCGTAGAAGCAGCGGTTCGCGTGGTTGAAACGGCAGAGAAAGGAGACAACTTCATGCAACGTTTCGTCGCGGGTCTCCGATTCGTTCAGTAGCCGAACCTTACGGCGCAAAAACTTTGAAAATTTTGTTTCGCCCCCCTAAAGACATTGGCAATTAAATTTCGCTAAACTTCTGTGACGTGTACACTTTTCTCGAAGAGGTGTGGAAATGGGACGAGATCTAAGCTTTCCGAAAACGGTGGAATCAATTGCCGAGGGTTTGAGTGCCTCAGAGGCTTTTGGTTACATGCCTTCATCGGCTATTCAGCGTGACCTTCTCGAATTAGGGCGCTGGATTGTTCAGGACACCGACGAGAATTCCGTGATTGAGCCCGCGCTGCTTGCCTGCCGAAATAGCCACGGCGGGTTGGTATGCGAGCGGAAATTTGTTACGGACTTCATATTGCATTCGCAGCGTTTCAGCAAGTATCAGTTGGATCCCGAAAGCTCCGTCCATGTCGTAAGCTGGAGCGGGCCAATAGCAGATCCGGTCGGCATAGATGTGGGCGGATTTACGCTTGCAATCCTAGATGGCGACTTTGTGATTGATTTAAAAAATCGTAAAGTTGGCGTTTTCGACTATATTGCCCGCAACGAGGGACACGGGGCGGCTATTGTAGTAGTTCTTGCCGACCCAGACGCAACCGCATAGATATGCGGGGCAAATAACCCGAGGCAATTCTAACGGAATTTGCGCTGTTAGGTGAATATTTTTAGACCAATTTGGACCGAGCGCCATGCGGATCGATAACATTGATTAGCATCGCGTATGAGAGAACCGCTCGCTTTACAGTTTGACGACCCATACGAACTCGCAGGGAACGCTCTGCCGAGAAGCCTATCGCGGCTGCACAAAGAGCGGCTGCAGGGGATGCTGACCGGTATAGCGCTCGGAGACAGTCTCGGACTCCCCGTAGAGACATTCAGCAAAGAGGAGATCACGCGCCGATTCGGCCGCATCGCCGGTTTTGAAAGCAACGAGTATAATCAATTCTTGAGGGGAAATAATGTTCCGCGCGGGAGCTGTTCAGACG
>CAYTAW010000253.1:0-5500 GCA_964435675.1 uncultured Bdellovibrionales bacterium | reverse complement strand
GAAATACCCCTTTTTGGAGGGCCACATACCATATACACACCGGCGAATTATTCTGTTAGTATGCCTACTCGCGCCGACGCTGAATTTGGCGCTTTTATTAATACTCAGCATTTATTTATACCTAGAGAAAGCCCATGCCAAGCGCGGAAGACATCAGCGAAATTTTTGCAAAAATTACCGAGCAGTTCGAAGAACCAGTCCCGATCGGCGCGCGCTGCGAAAGCACCTTTTACTATCGAGTTGAAGATTTGAGCGATGACGACTTGAACACCTGCGCCGAATACGTGGCGCGCAGAATAAGAAACGTCGCCACGTTAAACCCGCCGCAGCTCTTTTTAAAACTACCAGGCGGCTACTCGTTCTTTGCCGAACGCCTTTGCGCCGTTTACTCCGAGATCGCCGGTAAAGGTAAAGAAATTCCTCTTGAGCAATACCTCGAAAGCAAGCTCTCTAACGGTCACGGTGAAAAGTATAAAGGCTATAGCACCGTTCTCGTTACCGACGTTATCACCACGGCCCGGTCGAGCCTCGAAGCCCATACGAAAGCCACGCTGCGCGGAATCCCGATTCTCTGCTGGGCAACCTTAATTGACCGCACTTTCGGCCCAGGCCCCGTTCCAGTCGTTTCAGCCTTCACCGGGGAACCCGTGCGTCTGCTTACAAAGATGAGCTAACCTTCGCCTATGCGACGGAAAGCATTTCGACTGACACTGAACTGACTGATATCCTACACCAAGCGTCGCAGATCCCAACGACGGCCCAAAATAAAACGGCCGAGCAAGTTCCCTTGCCCGGCCGCTTAATTCTCCCAACTCTAACTATTAGAGTTCAGGGAAAAAGAACTGAATCTCACGCGCCGCATTCTCCGGCGAATCCGATCCGTGAACTGCATTTGCACTAATGCTGTCAGCGAAATCGGCACGGATAGTTCCCTTGTCGGCCTTCTTCGGATCGGTAGCACCCATCAACTTGCGGTTGAGATCTACTGCCCCGTCTCCTTCGAGAACCGATACGAGTACACGTCCCTGGGTCATGTAATCCACGAGCTCACCGAAGAAAGGACGCTCACGGTGGATATCGTAAAACTCACCAGCTTGCTGCTTGGTCAATACCATCATGCGTGCTGCAATGACTTGGAGACCTGCATCTTCAAAACGCGTTAAAATCTTTCCGATAACGTTTTTCTGCGTCGCGTCGGGCTTAATAATTGATAATGTTCGTTGTTTTGCCATAATAATCACCTTCTGTTATTCACCATACTTCACTTTTCCGGCTGAGTCCAATCAGGGCGCCGGGCGAAACCCTACCCTAAAATCTCCTTCATTACCTGCGAGATCCCTGCCACACCGCGGCTGACGGTCTCATCGGCCGCCGCTACGCTGATGCGAAACCCCGCATCGTCCCCAAATGCCTCGCCCTGCACGGCCGCAACTCCAGCGCGATCAAGGAACGCATCGACCAAGTCAACCGAAGACTTGATTCTCGAACCCGAAGCCTTGAGGCGTTCGAGATCGAAATGAACGAAGAGATAAAAAGCCCCGTCAGGGCGCGCTTTGATTGTTAGTCCCGGCGCTTTCTCAAGTACGCTGATGGCGTGCGCTAAGCGTCGCTCAAAATTTGCTTTCATCGCCTTGAGGAAATCCTGCGGCCCTGCCAACGCGGCCAAAGCGGCATGCTGAGCAATCGAGCAAATATTCGAAGTCGCCTGGCTCTGGTGACGCTCCATGGCAGCAATAATCTCTCGCTGCGCAGACGCGTAGCCGACACGCCATCCGGTCATAGAGTAAGATTTGGAAAACGCGTTGATAGTTACCAGTCGATCCGAGAGTTCCGGGCAAGCCTCACCGAGTGACGTAAACTGAAAATGCGCATAGCACACTTTCTCATACACCTCGTCGGAGACAACCAGCGCTTTAGAGTCGGCGAGCACTTTTCCAAACTCTTGCAGCTGTGCACGGCTATAGCCAACGCCTGTCGGATTCGACGGTGAATTGATTACCACGACCTTGGTCTGGGGCGTTAACGCCGCCTTGAGCTGCTCGGGCGTCACACGAAGAGCGTTGCTTTCCTGCGGCTGGATAATCACCGCCTTCCCACCCGCCAGCTCAACCATTGGAGGATAGCTCACCCAGTAAGGCGCGAAAATAATCACTTCATCGCCAGGTTCTAGCACCGACTCAAAAAACGCGAATAACGCGTGTTTTCCACCATTGGTAACGATTACCTGATCAGGTCCGACGTCGAGCTTATTCTCTTCCGTCAATTTTTGGGCGATCGCTTTACGCAGCTCCGGTATACCGCCAACCGCGGTATACTTCGTTTTGCCGTCGCGCATCGCTTTTAACGCACCCTCTTTGATATGCTCAGGCGTATCTATGTCCGGCTCACCGGTGCTCAGGTCAAATATTTCGCGCCCCGCCGCGCGCAGCTGAGCTGCTTTTGCCTTAACCGCAAGTGTCTCGCTGGGCTTTACCCGCCCTACTTTCTTATTTACATAACTCATAGAGTATTATTCCTTAGCTGCAACAACTTTTTTAGCCATAGCATCAGCGACGGCAGGCGCGACGAATTTGCGAACGTCGCCGCCAAGCAGCGCCACCTGGCGCACGAGCGATGAACTGATGTAAGAAAATTCCTCTCGGCTCATCAAAAAGAACGTCTCGACTTCGGGCGAAAGATTGCGATTCATAATCGCCATTTGCGCTTCATAGTCGTAATCGGAAATGGCGCGCAGCCCGCGGATCACCGCTCTTGTTTCACGCGTCTTCAGGTAATCAACGAGAAGTCCGCTGAAAGAGTCAACTTCGACGCGATCCCCTACATCGCTGAGCGCCGCGCGCACCAACTCCTTACGTTCTTCAACCGTAAATAGCGTTACCTTCTTTGAATTATGGAGTACCGAAACGATCACTCGATCAAAGAAACTGAGCGCCCTCTTTACCAAGTCCATATGTCCTTTAGTAAAGGGATCGAAAGACCCAGGAAAAATCGCGACTCGCTCGCCGCTCTTGCCTCGGGCTTGAAAATTCGCCCCGCTCATGTTCTGTCCTATTTCACACGTTCCCCTGCTATAGGGGAGGACAGGTTAACATAGCGATATGAGCCGGAAAAGACCCGGTCACCATCATGCCGGCGAAAAAGATCTGGGATCCCAAGGGGGTTTTAGCCTTACGGACTCAACTTTTACGCTAAATCCCACCAACGCTCCCTCTAGGCTACTATTCTAAAATTGATGCTTCCTATAAGTTTAAAAAGCTAGGCAACATTTCCAAAGCGTAGGATGATGGTTGCGCTTGATAGTGGAGGACGTATGAATGCGGATCAATCGAATTTAACTAATCCTGGAACCAGCGACGCGACAGTTCCTCAACTGGAGCGGCCTACCGACCACGGCATGGATTCACTGACTTCAGTTGATATCCGTACCAGCAATTTGCCCGCGGCACCTACCATTGAGGTGCCGAAGCCTCCATTCGTTCGTGAGAACGATACGATTAATATTTCCGCGCTTCGAAATTTCTTGATGGATGAGAAGCAGCGTCACAACCCTAATCCAAAGCCCGGATCGGTCGATCGCAATCGGTTTTCTACTGAGAGCCTGCTGCCCGTGGTCGTCTGGGCTACGGGGGTGCAGCCGTTGCCAGAACAGACTTCCGAGCAGTATTTCGAATACCGATTGGCGAGCGGAAGGCTTAGTCCGATGATTGAGCGGCTCGGAACTGAATTTTGTAACGCGGTGGGCAAAGGTCTCTTAGAAATTGCCAGCGGTGACGTCGAGAAGCGACTTCCGCATTCGGACATGAATCTGCGCCAAATTATCAAGCTCGATCCAGTCTCCTCCTGCGTCGTAATGATTGATGAGATTTCGCCCTGCGAGGGATTCGGAACGACCACAATGGCGAGCGCCCTCGAAAGATTCCGCGAAATTTGTTTGGAAAAATCTTAACGGATTTTTAAACTCGTCAGCGCAATCAGCGCAAGCACGATTGAGATAATCCAAAAGCGCACGATTATCTTGGGCTCCGGCCACCCTTTCAGCTCGAAATGGTGGTGAATCGGTGCCATACGAAAAATGCGCTTACCGGTCATTTTAAAAGAATAGACTTGCAATATTACTGACAGCGCTTCAACGACAAAGATCCCACCGGCGATCACTAATATTAATTCGTGCTTAACAAGCACCGCCACAAATCCCAACAGCCCGCCCAGCGTCAGAGAGCCCACATCGCCCATGAACACCTGGGCGGGAAACGTGTTGTACCAAAGAAATCCGAGGCCGGAGGCAGTAAGCGAGGCGAGCACAATGGAGATTTCGCCTACTCCCGCCACGTGACTGACACCAAGATATTTCGATAATTCGGCGTGTCCGCCCAGATAGGCAAAAACGGCATAGGTGGCAGATACCGTCATGATCGGCCCAATCGCCAAACCGTCCAGGCCGTCGGTAAGATTAACGGCATTTGAAGATCCCACCACCACCAACATGACGAAAGGCACAAAAAATAACGCGCCCAGGTCGATTATCCAATCCTTAAAAAAAGGAACATGAACGCCGGTAGAAAATCCATTAAGCAGGAGAATAATTGCCGCGGCTCCCGCAATGGCCGCCTGCCAGGCTAGTTTTTGCCGGCCTGAAATCCCCTTGCTGTTCTGCTTGGTAACCTTACGCCAATCGTCAGTAAATCCAATCCAACCGAGCGATCCAATTACTCCGAGCGTCAGCCACACTAATAAATTGGTAAGGTCTGCGAGCAGCAACGTGGTCAGCATTACCGTAACCACAATTACCAAGCCGCCCATAGTGGGCGTACCCTTTTTCCCCTCATGCGCCTTAGGGCCGTCGTCGCGAATAGGCTGGCCTTTTACACCATAGGCTTTTAGCTTTGCGATAAAGATCGGTTCGAAGATGATGACTATTATGAAGGATATGAGAAATGCGAGCATCGCCCGGAAAGTCTGGTAACGGAAGACGTTTAACCAGCTCACCGAATCGCTGAGAGCGTAAAGAAGGTGATACAACACAAAAAGATCCTAGTGCTAGTTGGCGGCAAAGAAATCTCGAACTACCTGACTGTCCGAAAACGGCCGCTTAACAGTGCCGATAATCTGGTAGTCCTCGTGCCCTTTTCCGGCGATTAATACCGTATCGCCGGGCTGAGCCTGAGAAAGAGTTTGCTCTATTGCTCTCTTCCTGTCTAGTTCAACAAATTTTGGCTGCGCACCTTTCGCGGTCATATCGGAGATAATTTGCTCGGGATTTTCGGTTCGTGGATTGTCGGAGGTAAAAACCGCGTGATCGGCGAGCTCCACTGCGATCTGCGCCATCAATGGGCGCTTACCGCGATCGCGATCGCCACCGCAGCCGCAAACTGCCCACAGTTTTCCAGCAGTCAGCGGCCGGAGTACTTTTATAACGTTTTCCAATGCATCAGGGGTATGGGCGTATTCGACATATACATCGATCCCATTCGCCCCAACGCCCTCAAGGCGGCCCGGGACT
>CAYTAW010000252.1:0-5512 GCA_964435675.1 uncultured Bdellovibrionales bacterium | reverse complement strand
CATGATGCTTTCGTCGTTCTGCAAAAGCTTCGTCAATCCCCTAATCCGCCGCAAGGCGCTTTCCTCGAATGGGCTGGATTAGCGACCGTAACTCCATTCAGCTACTTAGCAATCGAATCGGCTCGCAAAGAACTCGAACTTTTTCAAAGCACTCCCGCAAGAGATTTTCTCTCTGGATTAGAGAATGCGCTGCTCGCCGGGCGCGAACGTTCTGCGAAGGATTATCCTCCCATATCTCTAGTTGGATTTGCGAAACCGGGGAGCGAACAGCTTTGGAAGCGCTGCATTGACTCTCTCGGATTTCAGTTCAACTCCGGCGTCGAATTGATTTTAACCAGTGAATCGCCCGCTTCGGCTTGGGGACCGCTGCCGAACTTTGTCACTATCCGACTCCAGGGAACTGAACCCTTCGACCCCGCGGTCGAACTCGAACGCGTAATCCGCTCTGCGCGAGGAGATGTCGTCTCGGTCATTGAAAATCCATCTACTATTTACAGTGATCACGGCCTCGTGCTGATCGGCGCAGCCTTCAAGTCGCTCCCGCAGGTTGCGGTCATTCAAACGGAACGTTTGTGTTATGGATTTGAGGGAGTTTCAACTCCGATACGCATAGAACTACCACAGTGGTCACAGGCGGTGCTGCTCGATCCGATTTGCCTCGAACCTCCGACTCTGTTTTTTACTTGGCGCGGCACGTTTTTTAGAAAAAGCATACTACTCGAGAAAGCGCTTCCATTTAGTCCCGGAGTGCGTCACGCAACCGCGTACGACGCCGTCACCAGAATTGCGCGCACGCACCAGATTCACTCCGTGCGGGCGCCCGTCGTGCTCGATGACGTAAAGCTCCAAGCAAGAAGCTTCGAGGCTCCAATTGTCGAGCTATCAGAAGCACGTCTGATAATCGAACGCGAGAAAAAATTGCTGAGCGGCCCCCCAAGTCACGCGACACCTGACATCGTCGAAGTCAGCCCAGTACTGAGCAACTTCCACTCATTCCCAAAAATTGCATCGTTCATTATCGCGCACGGAGAGAAGCTTGCGCCGCCGATTTCACTAATCACTGCCGTATATAATGGACGAGACTATCTTGAACGGTGCATCGATTCAGTGCTTTCGCAAAACTACCCGAATATTGAATACATCGTGCTCGACGGTGGAAGCACTGACGGCACACAGGAGATAATAAAGAAATACGAAAAACATCTCGCGTATTGGCGCTCTGCTCCCGACGGTGGCCACTATGCGGCGCTGCAAGAGGGGCTGGCGCGTTCACGCGGCACAATCATGTCGTGGATCAACGCCGACGATCGTCTCGCGCCCTATACGCTTCGTTTGTTGGCGTCGATATTTTCAGAGCGAAAAGAGATTCAGTGGGTAACTGGAAAATCTTGCATGACGTCGGAACGAAACGATCTCGACATTAGTTTATCGCTTCCGGTCTTCGCCGCCGACAACTATTTCGAAGATGCGTTTGATCGTCCGTTCATACAACAGGAAGGAACCTTTTGGCGCCGCAGCCTGTGGGAAGCGGCGGGCGCTTCACTCGATCTGCGCCTTGATTTAGCCGCAGATATGGAACTCTGGACGCGCTTTTTTCAGATTGCGAAGCTTTATTCCGTATCAGTTCCGCTCGGCGTCTTTATGCGGCGAAAAGGCCAGCGCTCGAGTCTATTCCAGAATAAATATTACCACGAAGCATACCTCGTGACTCAGCGTCTAAAAATGCTCGGAAAAAAACCGTTCATCGGAGACCCGACTGAGTCGCAGATCCTCAATATTCCAACCGAATAAGGATCGAGCGCTCTGACGTCACAAGGTATCCAGTATAAGCTCGAATTCTTTCAGAGCGGGCTCGTATCCTTTGACGCGGCGTGGCTCCGCCTTCTGCCGCACTTCGTCAGTCGTACACCAAGTCCACGCTGAAAACTCCGGATGATTGGTATCGACTTTAATCTGTAGATCGCTGCCGCGAAAACGCACCACCCAAAATGTTTGATCCTGGCCACGCCAGACACCAATTGCATATTCCGGAGGCTTCTCGAAATCGTAGCGATGTCTTGCTTTCAGGCAGCCGACAATTTCGACGGTACTCAGCGGAAGGCCGAGCTCTTCTTCAATTTCACGATACACATTCATTTCGATAGATTGATCGAACTCTACGCCACCCTGTGGAAATTGCCATATCCCAGGAGAGCTATGGCGTTCGCCAAGAAGCAGCTTCTTTTCTTTATTAAAAAGCATAATGCAAACATTGGGGCGGTAGGGAAGATCGTTCATCGTCTTTTTTTATCACGTCAGCGCCGTGCAGAGATAGCTCAAAATAATCAAGAACTAAGATGCCGGAAGGTGCGGTGGTCGATCTGACCGCTTTGCAGCTTCGAGCGCAGCTGCTCTGCGCGCGAGAAAAAATTAGCTCCTGCATGCTGCGAGATCTGGCCGGTAGTGATAAGAGCGCTCTCGGCAAATAACTCGCGAAAAGTATCGTCAAAGACCAACGCTTCGGCTATCAACACCTTTCCAGAGAACCCGGTCTGCCCGCAGCGGCGGCAACCGACAGACTGATACACGTCGCAATTTTCAACATTTGCCGCGCGCAGATCGAAAACGCGGCAGGCCGCACAGAGCGTATTTGCGAGGCGTTGCGCAATGACAATACGGAGCGATTGAGCAGCGAGCGCCCGCTCTACGCCGAAGTACGTAAGGCGATTCAATACATCAGCGACAGACCCTCCGTGCACGGTCGAAAGCACGAGGTGACCGCTCAAGGCCGCATCGAGCGCTGCGCGTGCGGACTCAAATTCACGCATTTCGCCGATCAATATCACGTCCGGATCTTGGCGCAATACGGCGCGAAATGCTTGCGCATAACCATAGCCACGCGCTTCATCTATACTCGACTGCACCATGCCCTCAACAGGGATTTCGACCGGATCTTCAATTGTTGCCACGGCGCACTGCGCGCGCAGTAAGCGAGTCGCAATTGCGTAAAGCGTCGAAGTTTTTCCACTTCCGGTTGGCCCCGCCACGAGTATTGCGCCGACGCGCTGATCGCATACGTGATGAATGTGCGCTAGCAGCCGCTGCTCAATACCGAGCTCATCGAGCTCGGGCGCTCCCTCGCCGCCGAATAGCCGCAACACAACATTTTCGCCGTGCAGAGCAGGAAGTGTGCTGACACGGATGTCAATTACGCGGCCGTCGACCGAAAAAGTGAAGCTTCCGTCCTGCGGCGCGGCGCGGTCGGTGATATCAAGCCTTGCCAATATCTTTATTCGCGAGACAAGCTGCCGGTAGGCATCCAGTGAAGAAAGCGGGGTGTCATGATAACGCAGCTCTCCCTGAATTCTAAGCTGCACGAATGCGCCGTTTTTTCGCGCCGAAAAATGAATGTCTGTCGCGCGGTGTGCGGCGGCGTATTCGATAATTTTTGTGACAAAACGCGTGACTTCATTCGAATCTGAGGAATCTTCCGGAGCGGAAAGCCGAACTCGAGCGCCGAGAGCATCTCCGTACTGGGCAAGCTCGGTGACACTCTTTAACAACGCCGATTCATCACCTGAGTAGGCAAGCGTCAAAGCATCGCGCAGCATTACAGGGTCAACACGCATGAAACGCTGCGGATAACCGGTCGCAAATGAAAGATGTTGGCGTAGCTCAGGTGTTTCATCTACGCCGATTGCAACCACGAATATTTTTTGATTGCCATCTAGCTGTATTTGCAGTGGAAGCACCTGCAGCTCGAACGCGGCATCACGCGCAAGGAAGCCACGTGCCTGAGGTTCCGAAAGCGCCGCAAGCTCAAGCGCCGCATCCCGTTCAAAATGAGGAACGCATGGCTGAGGAGCAGGGATGCTTTCACCTTTCTGTGCCCTTACCAGCCAGGTGGTCTTGGGCGACGACTTATTTTCATTCACAGTACTCTATATCGCCGTCTTCTATCGCTAGTTTCGCCAATCTGGCGCCATTTTAAGGTTGATGAAACCACGTTCCCGCACCTTTGCCGCAGAAAAGGCCATCTGATAAAGGGATGAAAAGACGGGATTTCTCCGCCTATAGGGTAATCATCTATTGAAGCCGTAGACCTGCGGAACTACAATCGTTCTCGCCTATGAAACGAAGTCACATTTTCTATACACTGATTGCCGCTCTGGTCACTGCATTATCATCGACCGCCCTTGCCCAACAGTCTTCCAAGGCTTTTGAGGTATTTGGCGCTGCCGCTAATGAGAATCTCGGCTCTTCGATCCTTTGCCGCTCTCCTGGAATCCATGTGGGCGTTCCTGGTTACTCCTTTTCATCGTTCAGTAATATTGGCCAGGTGCGCGTATTCAATCCGGCAAACGGCGCGCTCCTTTACACGATTCCCTATCCAACCTCACCCACAGGAAACGCCTTTTTCGGAACGGCGATGGCGTTTTTGCCGGATACCAATTCGAATACCATTCCCGAAATCGCGATCAGCTCTCCTGGCACGGGACTGTCTGCCGTATATATATTCGACGAAGGCTCAGTCCATGCCGCCACTCCTATTCGCACTCTTTTTGGAAATACTGGGGATCGCTACGGGAAGAGCATGACGACGCTCGACTTTCCTCCAATTGATGGAAATCCTGATCTCGTTATTGGAGCGCCGTCCCGCATACCCTCTGGCGGCGGACGTGGATCGGTTGAAATTGTGGATCCCGCGACTGGTAATCTAAGGACTACGCTAGATTCTCCAAACTCAAATTACGATCTTTTCGGTGCAAGTATAGCGCGAATTGCCGACCTTGATGGAAATGGATCGGATGATCTAATAGTCGGCGCCCCCTCTTCTTTTAACGAACGTGGTGCAGTGGGTATCTATTCATTCACCCCGGATTCGACTCACCTGCTGCGCGAGATTCAGGGCGACACGACTTCTGATTCTATCGGTCAAGCGGTCGCCGGGATTTTCGATATCAATGGCGATGGCAAAGAGGACGTCCTCATGGGAGCTCCGAGCTTTAATAACGGTAGAGGATATGCGCGCCTGTATTCGGGGGCCGAGATCGCAAGCGCCGCAGCGACAATTTCCCCGTTATGCCAAATTGATGGACTTGTCGATGGCGATAACGTCGGACATGGATTAGCGGGCCTCGGCGACACAGACAACGATGGTGTAGCGGAATTCGCAGTGAGCGCTCCCGGAGCTAATGGTGGAGTCGGCCGTGTCACTGTTTATCAATTTAAATCCGGCGTTGGTTGCACTGCGATACGCAGCTACGACGGCACCAGTTCCACCGAAAGTTTCGGTTTTTCGATTGGCTCCGATGTTTGCAAGGCCATTTCAACGAGCCTCCTTACGCTCACGGTGGGAACCACTTCCGATCTGAATGGCGCAAATAGTGGAAGCGCAATTCTTATGAAGCCGCCGCCGACAGCGACCCCGACGCCTACCAATACGCCAGCCAGCCCTACGCCCACGCCGAATCTTCCGACTAAGGCCGACCTGACTTTTAGAATTTCCGAACACGGTGACTTCAAAATTGTG
>CAYTAW010000251.1:0-5531 GCA_964435675.1 uncultured Bdellovibrionales bacterium | reverse complement strand
CCACGCGTACCCCGGAAGGCGGTCCATACAAACGCAAAGATGTCGTTCAGATGGCGTACAGCGCTCCGAGCGCTTTCAGCACCGCGCTCGATCGCCTCACGCTCGCTGCGCCGAGCATTGAAAGAGTCGTCGAAGATAACAGCGAAGCGCGCAAAGTGTATCAACCGGGGCACCCCGATGCGGATGAGAGCGGGTATGTGGCGTATCCGAATATCAACGTCGTCAGCACTATGACCGACATGATGACGGCTAGCCGGCTTTATCAAGCAAACGTTTCGGCGATTGAAACGGTGCGTGATATGGCGAAAGAGGCCGCGCAAATTTCAACGCGAGCGTAGAGGTTAGGATATGAAGGGAATTGACGGAATCTTTGAGCATATTAAGCCAATTGGAACTAATCCAATTGAAGCGCCTGGTGTCAAACCAGCCGCAGGCAAAACTCAGGCTCCGAGCTTTGCGGACGCGCTCACCAAGGCGATTGGTGAAGTGAATTCGCTACAGCAAGAAGCCGATGTCAGAGTCGCCGGGCTCGTTACCGGCAGCGGCGATGTGACCCCGCATGACGCCATGATTGCCCTCGAAAAAGCGGATGTCGCTTTTAGCTTGATGACTCAAATTCGTTCTAAAATTATTCGCGCCTACGAAGAAGTAATGCGCACCCAGGTTTAAACAGGTTTGTAAAGGGAGGTACTTTCCGTGGCAACACTCGATCCGTCGGCTATTCTTGGCCAGATTACGCAGGGATATCTGAAACTGCCGTTGACGCAGAAGATTATCTTCCCTCTGCTCGTGCTGGCTTCAATCAGCGGTATTATCTTCGTCTCCCAGTGGGCGAGCCGTCCCGATTACGTAGTGCTTTATTCCGATTTGCAGCCCGCGGACTCGGCGGCGGTAATCGAGCGCTTGAAAAACCTGAAAATTAAGTATGACGTGCGCGACGGTGGCAATACGATTGCAATCACTCCGCCTGAAATGGTCAGCGAACTGCGTATATCTCTTGCGGCCGAAGGCATCCCAAAGAGTGGTACGGCTGGTTTCGAACTTTTGGACGGAACCAACTTCGGCATGACGGCATTTAAAGAGGTTGTCAATTATCAACGTGCCCTGCAAGGGGAGCTCGAGCGCACCATTACATCGCTCGACGCCGTGACATCGGCGCGCGTGCATATCGTTCAGCCCGAAAAATCAGTATTCGCTAAGCGCGGCAATGTAGCAACGGCGTCGGTCATGCTCAAGCTGCGCCCCGGCGCTCAGCTCGAACAGAAGCAAATTAAAGGGATTGCCAACCTGATCGCCGGAAGCGTCGAAGGCCTTGCGGTAGAGAACGTCAGCATTATCGACGTGTATGGAAACTTATTGACTACCAAGGATGAGGGGCAGGAGAGCTTGACGCTCGAAGCGACCCGTTTGCAATACCAACGTGAAGTTGAACGCGGATATGTTGAACGCATCGAGCAGATGCTCTCCAAGATTCTTGGCTCCGAGAAGGTTATAGCCCGCGTTACTGCTGATCTTGATTTCTCGCTTAATGAGCGCGAAGAAGAGAGCTATGACCCGGGTGGTCAGGTCATGCGCAGCGAGCGTACGATCGAAGAAGGCACCGGCGCATCGCAACGTGGTGGGATCCCCGGAGTTGTTTCAAACTTGAGCAATGATCCGAATGTGCTCGCTCCTCAGGGGTCTACCGGCGACGAGTCGCAACGCAAGGAAGCAGTCAAGAATTATGAAGTTTCCCGTGCTGTATCGCGCATCTCATCGCCTCGCGGCACGCTGCAGCGTCTGTCGGTAGCGGTTTTGGTTGATGGAACCTATGAATCTGTGCCTGCAGCGGGTGCAGATGCCGGAAAGGGTGCAACGGCGGCAACCGAGAAAGTCTTCAAGCCTCTCCAGGGAGAAATGCTGACGCAGATCGAAGAAGTCGTGAAGAACGCCGTTGGATTCGACGGAGCGCGTGGCGATACGGTTACCGTTGAGAATGTGCCGTTTATGGTTTCCGATACGAACTTCATTGAAGAAATGGATCGCGCGGCTCTTCACGACTCGATCTTGAAGTATGTTTCGAAGGGCGCGCCTATTCTCTTTATGCTGTTATTCTTTCTCTTCCTCGTCCGTCCGCTAGTTCGCTTCTTGGTAACACCGACCGATGCTGAAGTGGATCTATCGCGCCTCCTGCCGAAGGGTATCCAAGAACTCGAGAAGGAACTTGAGTCTGAGCGCCAGAAGGCGGTCATCCCGGCGTTCGAACCGGCGGTGGATATGGAACAGCTCGAAGAGATGATGAGCGAAAACTCGCGCATCGTAAAAGAAAATCCGCAGCAAGCAGCGCTCTTGATTCGCTACTGGCTGAACGATGGGCGGCTCTAATTCAAGGGCAACATAGAGTTTTGGGTTGCGCACTAGTATTTTGATGGAGTAACAAATGGCGTCCGGAAATACCCCGAACGATATCAATCAGGCCTCGTATAGCCCAACCCCGTGGGAAGATCAGCGCTGGGAAATCGTCGGCGAATTTAAAGGCGACGAGCGCTTCCTTCCCGCTGAATTCGAAGTGCTTGAAGCCTCGGCTCCGGTTGCGGACCCGATGTTTGCGGATTATGGGGGACTACCGCCGGTATCCGAGAAGCGGTGGCATTTGCCGGTTGAGCTCAGCACTGGCAATAATTCCTTTAAAAAAGAGCGTGAAGAGGAGGAAGAGAATGATCCTCGCATCAAGATTCATCCTGATGATCTTGAGAAGAAAATAGCCGCGGCTCGCGATGAAGGACGTGTGGAGGCGCTCACGGCCGCGATATCGCACCAGCAAGAGAACCTCGAAAGGCTTCAGCGGCAGATAAATACCGTGCTCGCCGACATGGACGCGCAAATGAAAGAGCGCGCCGTGCTGCTTGAACAGCAGGCGCTTGGATTGGCTCTCGATATTTCTAAAAAACTGATTGACGATGCAGTTGAGATTAATCCCGAATACATTCTTCCCGTCATTTCAGAGGCGATTGCTAAAGTGGGTACTGCCACCGTGCGCAGCGTGCGTGTCAGTCCAGAAGATATGGAGTTCATTAATATCATCGGCATCGAAAAACAGCTTAAAGAGTTCGACGGCACGTGGACATTTCATGCCGATGGAACGATTAAGTCGGGGTGCGTGGTGGATACGTCCGCTGGCGAGGTCGACTTTCAGCTCGATGCCGCATGGGAGCGCATGCGTGAAAAGATTTATAGCGGTAAATAGTCATGAATCTTCTCGATCGCGCCTCAGCAGTGGTGAATATTGCCAGTCGTTATGAACTGCGCGGGGAAGTCATCGATGTAACCGGTTTGGTTGTCGAAGGCACCGGGCCGTTTGTTTCGATTGGCTCCCAGGTTACCATTCACGCCGGACGCCAGCAGCTTGCAGCGCAGGTCGTCGGCTTCAAGCGCGACCGAATTTTATTGATGCCGTTTTCTGAGCCGCACGGGATCTCTCCGGGCTCAGTGATAACGGCAAATGGCATGGAATCGGACATAGTCGTCGGTGAGCATTTGCTCGGCCGGGTAATCGACGCGCAGGGAAATCCAATGGATGGGCGTCCGTTGTCGCAGCGCGGCGACTTGACGCCGCTTTATCGCGACCCCCCCAATCCCGTTACCCGCACGCGCATTCATGACTGCTTCGATCTCGGTGTGCGCGCAATGAACTCGATGCTTACGGTGGGTCGGGGCCAGCGCATGGGTATTATGGCGGGTTCCGGTGTCGGTAAGTCAACGCTGCTTGGCATGGTGGCGAAGCACTCCCAGAGCGATATTAACGTAATTGGACTGGTCGGCGAGCGTGGAAGAGAGGTTCGCGAATTTATCGAACGCGATCTCGGACCGGAAGGATTGGCGCGCTCGGTCGTTGTCGTAGCCACTGGAAATGAGTCTGCGCTGCTACGCATTCGCGCCGCCTTTATGGCGACGGCCATCGCAGAATACTTCCGCGATAACGGCAAACAGGTGGTCTTGATGATTGACTCGATTACCCGCTTGGCGATGGCGCAGCGCGAGATTGGCTTGGCAATTGGGGAGCCACCAAGCACGCGCGGATATACTCCGTCGGTTTTTGCGATGCTACCGAAGCTGCTCGAACGCGCCGGTACCTCGAGCGGCGCCGGTTCAATTACCGCGCTCTATTCAGTGCTTGTAGAGGGCGATGATATGAACGAGCCGATTGCCGACGCTACGCGCGGTATCCTCGATGGTCACGTGGTCCTCAGCCGCCGACTTGCTGGTAAGGGGCATTTTCCGGCGATTGAGATTCTCGAAAGTACCTCGCGCGTTATGGGTGACATCGTGCCGCAAGAAGTAATCGATTTAGCGGCGGAAGCACGCGACCTGCTGGCGACCTATCGCGAAGCTGAAGACCTAATCACCATCGGAGCCTACCAACCCGGTAAAAATCCGCGTGTCGATCGCGCAGTCCGGCTGATTGACAAGCTAAACGCGTTTCTAAGGCAGCGTTCTAACACCAAGTCCTCGATAGAGGAAAGTTGGCAGGCTTTAGCACAAATTCTTGGCACAGAGGACGAAGCGGAAGTGGGTGACAAATGAAGAAGTTTCGCTTTCGGCTAGAGCGGGTCCTGCAGTACCGGCTAGTGGTAAAAAAGGAGAAACATCGTGATTTAATTAGGGAACAGATGCGCCTGCAGGAGCATCTTACTCAATTAAGGAGTCTCGAAATCGAGCTTCAAAACACCGGTGTGGCCGACGGCTCGGTGATGTTGGCACGGGATGTGATGGCTATAGGGGAGTATGCGGCTCGTCTGCGCTCGGACATAACTCAGACGCAGGACGAGATAGCAGAGGCGCAAAAACGCGTCGAAAAGGCCGCAGAGATATACCGGGAGGCCGCCAAAGAGGCGGAGGCTCTCGAGAAACTGAAGTCAAGGAAGAGCGCCGAGTTTCAGGCTTACGTCCTCAAAGAAGAGGAAAAGTTCCTGGATGAATTGGCGGTAATGAGGTTTGAAGTTAAACCGGCAGAGGAAGCCTAAAAGGTATGGATAAGCGCAAGAAGACACTTTCTCGTGAACAAGCGATGGAGCTTTACGACGATCTCGAGAAAGCCATGGGACATCTTCTTACTCCTGCTGAACGCGCCCGTATTCAGCAACGTCCGTCTCCGCAGGCGCGGGCTCAGGCCGCGTATAAAAAACCCGTCGCGCGTATGTCCACTGGCAATGAGTTTGCGGCCCTTCAGTCAATGATTGGCCGTGAAAAGAGCAATATGTCGGGTAAAAGCGGCGCAATCGTGCTGTTGTCCGTATTGGGCATTCTAAAAATTGCCACGGCGGTAATTGATGCCACCGGCGTTTTCGACGTTGCCCCCGCGCAAGCCTCATTAGCGCCAGTAGCGCAAGTTGCGTCGATTCCTTCACAGAGATTCTCCAGTGAGGAGAAGAAGCTGCTGACTTCGCTTGATGAACGGCGCGACCAATTGGAAGAGCGCTCGCGTAAGCTCGATCAGCGAGAACAGGAATTTGCCAGCCGCGATCAAGATTTCGCCAGCCGCCTGACCGAGC
>CAYTAW010000250.1:4863-5535 GCA_964435675.1 uncultured Bdellovibrionales bacterium | reverse complement strand
GTGTTGTTGGTGCCATATTTTCTGATCTGTGCCGACTATCTCGGTTTGCGCGGCAAAAAACTTCATTTGGCGACAGCGGCCCAAGTCGTGGCATGTGCGCTGAATTTCCTAATGCTTCGCGTCTATTTTGGCTACTCGGTCAATTCAGCTGTGCAGGATCATTTGCGTGAAAACATCGTCACGCAAATGTTCAATGGCTACAATCTCGAAACGATGACCATGTTTTTGGTTTTATACTGCCTGTTCCGGTTAGGTTGGAAACAAAAGCCCCTGCCTTTTAAAGCGGCACTCGCGCTCTTTCCCTGCTTTTATGTGCTCTATCGGTGGGCCGGATGCTGCATCGAATGGCGCGTGTTTTATGAATTATTCCCTGCGTTTGTCACTTTGGTAGTAATTTCACTGAACGAACTCCGCTTATATACGCCAAATAATCAGGCGAGCTGAAATCGATATTACTAAAGGTAAGCTGGCCCAAGCTGTAGCGATCATCGAATACGGGCTCGCCGTATATCGAAATCATATCGTAACCTAGCGCGGCTAGTTCATCGGGTATCGAAAACTGGGTAAAACGCATCCCGCATGCCGGTGTGAGGTATGCATCGACAAATAAAAAGAATATCTGCTGTTGCCCGTGATAAAGGCGGATGTGGTATTTATCGTTGCAGTCGAACG
>CAYTAW010000250.1:0-4853 GCA_964435675.1 uncultured Bdellovibrionales bacterium | reverse complement strand
GTTGTGCCAGGAGCATTCCAGGGAGTGCCGAAAGTTGTTGTTTGCGCCACGTCCTCGATTAACACTTCACGTGGAACTTCCGCCGTTAAATTGCGAATAGCGCTTCGCCCTGTCAAGCGCTGGAAGATTGCCTTCAAACGCGCGCGGTTAAAAAGGTTGCCGCGGGTGATGAGGAGCGTCTCGTCATAATAGCGCGCTAATATCGGATCGTTAAACTGATTGGCGTTGGTGCGCAAGCTCGCGAGGTAGCGCATGGGAATTTCTCGTTCGAAGTGGCCAATCTCCCAATGAACGCTGGTCAGCGTGGGGAGGTGGGAGATAAACGCATCGCCGAGCGCGTAATGATCCACGATGTGGATATAGGGGCCTGCGAAGAAGCCATACATGCCTATATACGGGTAGGTAACCACAGCGCTTCCCGCATTGCGTATATTTCTTCCTTCGGCTGCCCAGCGATGGAAGGAATAATTGAAGTCGCGGTTGTAACGAACCAGCCCTGTCGTATCGAAATAAATTGCCCGCTCGTTGAATAGGCCGCTCGGACGCATCAGCTGGCCCGCCTTGGGTACAAAATGCTCGCCGCTGGAATACGATAGCGCGAGATTCTCGTTAAAGGTGATCAGAAGAATGGATATTAAATAGAGAATTGGCTTGTTCAAGGCAGGCATATTAAGCGATGTCAGAATGCAGGCGGCGCTGACAACCGAAGTTGAGACAAACCTGCCGGCCATGTAATCGCCACCAACGGAGATCACGTTCATCAGCTGCAGAATTATTCCCGCGGCAAAAAGCAGCAGGAAGGAGTTGCGGCTGACCAGGGCAAAAGTGATTCCAAAGGCGGTGACAGCCATGGTAAGGGGATCGTGTGTTAACGTATCCAGGAAAAAGACGAATCCTTGCAGCGCTAATTCGCTTTTCGAGACATTGCTGGGAAGTTTCGCGTAATAGGTATTCGGAAAAATGCTGCCGTAATAGATAAGCGAGAAAAGCTCCCAAAGAATCAAGGGCAATGAGCCAAGGAGTGCACCACGCCATCTTCCTTCTTTGGTGCGAACAAATAGAGCGGCACACACCGGCAACGTGAATAGAAGAGCATCTAAGCGCGTAAGCCCAATGAGTGAGGCCAGCAAAACCGAGACCGTAAATTTAGTGGCTCGCTCCCAGTTCTTTTTGGTGTGCAAAAAAAATAGGACTATTAATAGATGTAGAAGTGGATTCTCTAAGCCCGATGTTGAGTAGTCGATGAAGGCATTCGATCCGAGCAATAACAGAAAGACTGCAAGCGCGCAGGTCGTGTTATTCGTCCCGCGATAGAGCATAAGTCCGACAGCGAGAATGGACGTTGCTATCGATATCGCCAAGCTGGTGAAATAAATCTCACTGCTTAGGTAATAGAATATCGAAACGAGAAACACCCATAGCGGGTTGGTAAATGCCTGGACGCGCTCGGCGATGTTCCAACGTAAGCCGAAACCGTTGACAAAATTATCAACGACGCGAAATGAAATAAACGCGTCATCGCCGAGCCATGCGGTGCGGACCAGGATTACCGCAAACATGGCAAGCATGCAGCCGTGTAAGGGGGCTGTTTTTCGTAGTTTACAATTCATTGCGCCGGACATAGCTTCTCATTTTTCACTAACATGCGATAATCATTCTTGAAAAGGCGGTTCTTTACCCTGACGCGCTCTCCTCCGAAGGCTGCGCCTCACTGTCTACCCAAAGATATCCAAGCGCGAACAGGTAATCGGTCCGCGTTACTGCATCGATTGAAATAGCGTCGTATCCCTTATTTGCAATAGGTGTAGGGATGGAAAGTCTGTGCTCTACCACGCCTGGGCAGCGCGACGTGTCGGCTCTCACCGAAAAGGAGTAGACTGGGATATCGGTTCGTTTGAGCCAAATTTGGTAATCGTCATTGCAATCCAGCGAGAGGCGTATCTCTGTGCCGAACACCGCTTTGTCGAGTGAAATCTGCACCCCGTGGAGGGGGACGACGATATTTCCCCGCGCGTTCCACGCTCTGTCGGCGGCCTGCTCATGCTGCAAATCGGAATAACGCATAACTTCCCGCAGGTTGCGTGTGAATATTGAATTAGTGCCGGTTAAAAGGCGGCGCAGAATAATCTGAAAGCGCGGCCAGGTGAATAAGGGGCCGCGCGTGACTATTAACGTTTCTTCGAAGAGCGTCGAGAGATCTCGATCAACGAATTCGTTGCGATGGTTCTCGAGGCTGCTAATGTAATGTTCCGGCAGGACGCGCTCAAAATGTCCGATTCGAAATTGATTGCTCCCCTTTATTGGCAAATGAGAGAGGAAGGCGTCAGCGAGCGCATAGAGATCGATTATGTGAACGTCCGGCCCTGCATAATATCCAAATAGCCCAACCCATCTAAAGGGAACGATAGTATCGGGAGATAGACGCGCCCGTTCGCCGTCGCGGCGCCATTGGAAAACGGGAAGCCGCGCATCGCGGCGATAATTCATTAATCCGTTTGCGCTGACGTAATTGACCCGTTCGTCCGCTATTCCAGAGGGACGAACAGCCGTGTTTGGGTCGGCTTGCCATGGGCTGTTTATTGGTAGTCTTAGATACTGGACAAATGAGAATATCCAGAGCAGCAATAGCGGGAATGTGTACTTGCCTTTGCGAGAGTAGTCGTTGCAGCCGATTATGCAGCAGGCGGCGATAAACGAGGTCGTAAAGAAGCGCCCGCTCATAAAATCACCGCCGACTGCGAGCACGTAGTACAATTGGAGGACTATGCCCGCTGCAATCGAGCGGCGCATCGCGTCGCCGCAGGTAACAGCGAGCATTAGCCCAAGCGCAATGGCGGTTAGGGTAAAAGGGTCGTGAGTAATTGAATCAAGAAAATATACGAACCCCTGCGTCATCAGAATCGAGCGAGGGATGTTTCCCGGAACTTTTGCGTAGAAGGTATTCGGTACCAGACTGCCGAAATAAATTAACGAGAAAAGCTCCCAAAGGATTAGAGGTGAGAGGCCAATTATTGTTTTCTGAAAGCGCTTTTGCGGGAATTTGAGGAGCAAAATTGCGCATGCCGGTAAAACCAGCGCCAGGGTATCCAAGCGGGTCACTCCAATAAGCGACGCAATGAGTATGGCTTTCGTAAGCCCATCTGGGTCATCCCAGTGAGATTTTATATGGCAGAAAAATAGAACGATCAGCAGATACAGAAGCGGATTCTCCAGCCCGGATGTTGAATAATCGATGAGGGCGTTTGATGAGATGATAAATGCGAATGCAAGGAGAGACCCGTTTATGCTTGATGAGGCGCGAAACAGAAGCAGCCAGATAGCAGCGAGATCCAGGATCAGGGATAGAATGAGGGAGGTAAAATACGCTTCTCTGGTAAAGAAATAGGGGATGGCCACCAGGAGCACCCAGAGCGGGCTGGTGAAGGCCTGAACCCGTTCAGCTATATTCCACCGCAGCCCATACCCGTTTACGAAGTTATCGACAACACGGAATGCTATGTAACTGTCGTCTCCAACCCAGGCATTGCGCAGCACGACTACCGCGAACAAAACCAGCATGAAAGTTTGAATTGGATTTGCTTTCTTTAAATAGACGGACATAGCGGCTGACTTAGCATGTCAAATTTCAGTAGCATAAGTCAGTGCTGTTCGATAGACGAAATGGCCTGAGCGCTCAGTATATTCCCGGGATGAAGATCCAGCGTACCTTTGCCTTGTAGCTCAGATAGTCCGGATCGGCGTTCAGATGGCGCTCTTCAGTCCAGGCGCGCAGCGCGTAAACGGCCCCAAGGATTATCGCATATAGAAAGTTCATGCCACCTAGGAAAAGGCTGGTAAGCAGCCATACCAAGATTTTGGCTGTATATGCGGGGTGGCGGACGTAGCGATAGGGGCCTCTTTCAACGATTCCGCGATTGGTAAGGTTTGACGCCTTGGCGCCGAGCGCCACTGACGCCCACACATAGACAATCCAGAGCAGAGTAATCATTGAAAGCACCGCGGTCTGTATATAGGTCATTGAGTTTGCATAACTGGCCCTAAACCCGTCGTAGGGGGCGAAGGAGAAGATGGATGTCAACGGAATGTCTAACTGGACGATCGCGAACTGATTAAACGGTGGGTAGCACATTAGGCAGATGACCCATCCAAAAAGCGTCGGCTCGACGGACTTAATCTGGTTCTTTAAGGCGGGTAGCTCGACCAAGTAGGCAAAACTAAAAATTACCACGTCGAGCAAGATCAGGAAGTGTACGAACGTGTCATTGATTGAATTGAACGTCCATTTCAGATTGGTGAGCATTTGATAGCCCATCAGTAAATAACGCACGCACCAGGTAGAAAAAACGGGGAAATAAAAGGTTTTTACGGTAAGGGAGAGTGCCGCAATTTTTGAGAGCCGGTTCCAATGCAAGCCGGTACCATAGCGTTCATTGCTATAGCGTTCACGATACCGATCCCGATTTTGGAATGGGATCAGCGAGAAGAGTGAGAGCATTAGCTGCCAGTATTTGTCGGTCGCGGGAACGGGCCGGATATATCGGCGCATCACATACCAGTTACCGAAGATCATATAGATGAGCAGCGGATCGAGGATGTATTGAACGAAGATATCGTAGTTGTTGCCGCTGAAATAGAGCCAGAGGAGCAGCGAACGCGCGGCATTGAAGCAGAAAAAAAGAATGTTTCCATCCTCGTGATTGGGCGAGGGAACCTTGTATAGCAACGTGTCGGGCAACAGGTGCGCGACCAGATGCGCATAGGCAATAAGCGATACTACCCCCACGCTGAAAGCCGCTCGGATCGCGGCAATCTGATCCGGTGTCTGCGGCTCGTCGGCGTTCGCGCGTTTGAAT
>CAYTAW010000249.1:0-5580 GCA_964435675.1 uncultured Bdellovibrionales bacterium | reverse complement strand
ATCTGTTGGCCGTGCTTCAAAAAGAAGCATCGGGAGAGAAAGAGATCTGGGGCTTCTCGGCGAATGAAATAGCGCGTCGCTTTCTGCTTGTGTCGCCATCGGTTGAGAGCTTCCAGCAAGTCAAGTGGCTGCTGCGCGAAGCGCCGTCTCTGACGAAGGCGCCCGGGATCGGAGTGACCTCGCTTGCGGCATGGGTTGCGCGCCATCGCGAACGTTCCGCCAATCTTGCCGCGCTCAATCACGAAGCGGCCCAGGGCTTGGCTGATCTGATCGCGCAGCTTCCGGTGGACGGGGCGATTGCCGATTCTGAACGTTTCGTTCTCTGGGCGGCTGTGCTGATTGCCGTCTCGGAAAATTGGATCGATAAGTCGGCCGAACGCACTTCGCTAAATGAAGTGGCGATCGATGAGGAGATGATTAATCCGCTGCTGATTCGCTTCTGCGAGGAGTATCTCGATCTGGGGTTTTCGACCCAGCCCTTGCCGGGTCGGGAGGCGGGAATGCTTCCCTCGTTTTTAACTCTAGTGCAGCGGGCGCACTATGCCCTGCCAAAATGGCTTGAGCCCCTGATTTTCGAACTCGAATATTATCGCCGTCAGGATAAGGCCGAGGAAGTGTTAACCGGACTGCTTGGTGATTTCCGCGTTCCTAACAACGAGCAGCGCGACTTTTTGTTGCGTGAGGCGCTCTCGCTGCGCGGCTGGGCAGGGTATATCGCGCTTGCCGAAGGGCATCCTGAGGTGCTGCACTCGCAAGATCACGAGATTAAACCTCGGCTAATTGACTATCTCAATATCCGTCTGATTTTGAAAAAGTACGCGATGCGCTCCTCGCAGTATCGTGAGCGCGTTGCGGCAGCGCATGTAGTCGATCCCGAGTTAAAAGAACTTGATGCGCTGTATTGCTTTGCTTATCACGTCTACCACCTGGTCTGCTCGCTCGACGCGGGAGAGAAGTTTCTGAACGATTCCGGCGGCGCTCAGCGCATGATTAAGCTCGCGCAGACATTCCCCGAATCGAGGCGCAGAAAAATTTGGCACCTCGCCTATGAAGAATATTTTTATACCGGCAGTATGCACGCACTGCTCAGCCATACGCGCCAAAAGTCGAACGTTCCGGTTGCCCAATTCGTCACGTGCATCGACGATCGCGAAGAATCGTTTCGCCGCTACATCGAGCAGCAAAATAATGCCTATGAAACATTTGCTACGGCTGGGTTTTTCGGCGTCGATGCGAACTACACGCATATCTCCGGTGCGTCCTTCCCGCACTGTCCGGTAATCATCAAGCCGACGCACGCGGTACGTGAAGTGCCGAAGGCTGGTGTCGAAGAGCGCCTGTCGTGGTATCAGCGCAAGCAGCAGGCCTGGTTTCGCCTTGCCGGCTATGTGGATCGAGGTTCCGGTTCGTATTTGCACAGTGCGGTACTTTCGCTGGCGGGATGCTTGTCCTTCATTCCGATGCTATTTGGAGTGATCGCGCCGCGCGGCATACAGTATCTGAGCCGACTTTTCGGCAGCGACGCGACCATTCCCGCTGAGTTAGCAGAGTTGCAGCTTGAGGGCGAGGGGTTCGGCGAATCAGACCTTCCGGGATATACGCTCGAAGAAATGGCCGATCGCGTTGCTTCCGTGTTGAAAAGTATTGGGCTCGTTTCGACTTTTGCGGAGCTTGTCGTGCTCTTCGGTCACGGTTCTTCTAGTCGCAATAATCCTCTTCGTTCCGCCTATGATTGCGGGGCTTGCGGCGGACGCCCCGGAAAAATGAATCCCCGCGCATTTAGCATGATGGCGAATCAGGGGTCGGTGCGATCGATTCTCGCCTCAAAGCATGGCGTCGTCATTCCTGACGCGGTTTACTTTATCGGCGCATTTCATAATACCTGCAGTGACCAGGTCGAGTATTTTGATGTTGATCGCTGCCCAAAACGGCTCGAGTCACTTTTTGAACAAGTGCGCAGAGATGTTTCGAAAGCGCTTGAACTGAACGCGTTCGAACGTTGCCGGCGTTTCGCGCAGGCGCGCGTCGGCACGGCCAGTCAGGCGCGTCAGGAGGTACTGGCGCGATCCTTAATGCTCTCGGAGGCTCGCCCTGAATACAATCATGCGACCAATGCGCTCTGTATCGTTGGCCCGCGAGATTTGACGAAGGGAATGTTCCTCGATCGCAGACCCTTCCTATTTTCATACGATCAGACGATTGATGCGACGGCTACTCTGCTGCTCGGCATCATGCGTCCGGTTGTTCCCGTCTGCGGCGGAATAAATCTCGAGTATCTGTTCTCGACCATGGATAACGAGGTATACGGCTCCGGAACAAAGTTGCCGCACAATATAGTCTCCCTGGTGGGCCTGATGAACGGTACCTCGAGCGATTTGCGCACTGGGTTGCCGTTGCAAATGGTGGAGATTCATGAACCGGTGCGGCTCTTGGTGATTGTCGCCGCGTCGCGCGCGCAGATCGAAACCGTTTTTAAAACTGACGCGAATATTAAGCGCGCGTTCGAGAATGAGTGGCTCAAGCTTGTTCGCTGGAGCACAGAAGAAAATAGGATGGAATGGTGGAGACCGGGTGGAACATACGAACCGTTTATCCGGGCCGACGCGCCGCTTCCAATAATTCGCGATTACTCAGACTGGTTCAAGGGGCGTTCCGAGAGTCTGCGGTTTGCGGAGCTCGGTTCTAACCAGCAAGGAGGGCAAGCATGAGCACTGAATTATTGGAATCTACCGCTCAGCTGATTATTGCGGCTCCGGCCTGCGCGCTGATGATAATCCTGCTCAGCCGAATAATATATAGAGACGTGAATGAGCTGCTCATTCAGCGTTGCGTTACTATTTCGCAGGCGGTCTCGGTCTTGGCGGCATGCCTCGTCTGCTCCGCGGTGATTTGGTACAACCAGCCGCTTGAGGTCTTCCGGTTTCGGCTGTTGAGTCTCTCGACCCAAGATCTCGCTTTCTCGCTGCGTATCGACCGTACTTCGGCATTGTTCGTGGTAATGAGCTGCATTCTCGGAGGCATTGTCGGCGTATTCGCGTCGCGTTACCTGCACCGCGATTCCGGCTACTTACGCTTCTTCGTGCTCTATCACATTTTCCTCTTGGGTGTTCATTCGATTTTTCAGAGCGCTGGATTACCGACGATGTATATCGGTTGGGAATTGATCGGGATTACCTCCGCGCTTCTTATTTCGTTCTTCGCGTACCGGCGCCAAACCGTCGCCAATTCGCTGCGCGCCTTTTGGGCATACCGTATTACGGATTCTGGCATTCTCGTCGCGACGCTGCTGGCAATGCACGAGGGAATTGATCGATTCGGCGCGTCTTATGATCACGTACCGCTTCTGATTCCGCTCGCTTGTTTGCTTTCAGCGATTGGGAAGTCGGCGCAATTTCCATTCGGTTCCTGGCTGCCGCGCGCGATGGAAGGGCCGACGCCCTCGAGTGCGATCTTTTACGGCGGACTTTCAGTTCATGCCGGTATGTATCTTATGATACGCGTGTCCGAAGTATACGGGCTGCCATATTCCGTGCGCGCAGCGATGATCGTCGTCGGCGCAGTCAGCGTCTGGTATGGTACCGCGATTGGGCGTATTCAGAGCGATGCCAAGAGCTTACTTGCATACGCCTCGATGGCTCAGCTCGGACTGATGTTCGTCGAAATTGGATTCGGTTTTAATTCGCTCGCTATCTTTCATTTCGTCAGTCACGCCATGCTGCGCACCTACCAGCTATTAAACGCTGCGTCGCTGCTGCATGATCGCTATGCCTTCGAGCATGTGCTCGGACGCGAACAGGTACTGTTTCATCCGATCAGCACCGAGCGGGAGCATGCGCAGTATGCCTACGCATTTTGGGAGTCGACAGGCGGATTTCTCGGGCGCATGAGCTTGCTTGCTGCTGCGGAAAGCCTCGCGCATTCGGTGCGAACTATTGAGGAGTTGTGGAGCTCGGCGCTGGTAAAGGCGATAAAACGCGTTCGATTTGTCATCGCGCATCCCTCTAAGCGTATCCCGAGGGCGCATCACTAAAAGGAAATTGTATGGAAACCGAAATTGTCAGTCCGCTATCAGCTTCGTTAGTGACGCTGCTACCACTAATGGTGGCTTTGACCGCATTTATAAAGGCGATTAGCCCGCGCCTGCGGCAGGTGCTCGCTCAAACTGCGAGTGTTTGCATGATTGCCTACTTCTGCTCCTTGCTGCGCGAGTCGCACCTCGAGCATACGATTACGCTGGTTCCATTGCTGATTGAGCTCAATCCACTTTCGATTCTTTGCGGCGTGCTTTTTAATTTCGTTTATCTTATGGTGTTTATAGCCTTCGGCAGCCGAATGTTCGTAAATACTTCGGCGGCTTATTGGCTGATACTGCAGGGGCTGCTTTCTACCGCGCTGCTGACTGATTCGATCCTACTTTTCTTCACGACCATATGCGCAGCGCTGCTAGCGCATATTCACGTAAGCGCCGTTGATGTCTATCAAACGAGCCGGCGCGAAGATCGCTTCATTTTGATCAAGGCATTTACCGTGGCGACGATTGTCATCTGCGCGGTATTTCTGCTGATGCTCAATCGCGTAGAGAACGTGTATGAGTTTTCGGAGCTATACCGCAGTGCTGCAGGGTTGTCCAAGGCGACTAAGATGATCAGCAGCGTCGTGATGATGATTACTCTTGGGGCTTTTCCGCTGCACTCATGGGTCAAACCGCTCTTTGCTGCGCCGGCGCGCTACGGCCTCGCCGTCATTACGCGACTAAATATCGGCTTCGTCGTTTGGTGCAAGTTGTATCTGCTCATTTTCGCCGGCGATCACTTCATGTACGAGGCATTGACCTTTGGCTGCGGAGCGAATTTGCTGTACGCGTCTTTTCTATTGTTCGGTGAGCGGAAGCTGAGTCAAATTGTCGCCGCTCTGTATCTCTTTCACGTCCCGCTGCTGATCTTGGCTGTACAGATGGTCGGCCACGCTGAAGAGCGAGATATCGCCCTCGATTTTGCTAATATTTCCGTTGCCATTAGCGGGCTGCTGGTGATTCTCGGGATGCTGCGCGATCGCATCGGAGCGGAAAATCTCGACTATGCGTCGGGCCTGGCGATTTCTTATCCGTTTCTTGGCATCGCCTTCCTTTGCTGTCTCCTCTCTCTCGTTGGCTTCCCTGGCACGCTCGGGTTTCTCTGCAGCGAAGTGATCCTCCATCATTTCGCGGAGTCAACTTGGCCAGTGGCGATTGCGTTCATCGTAACGTTGGCTTTAAACGGGTATTCGACCTTCAGAATTTTTGGCGAATCCTTCTACGGAAATCCTGAACAAACGTACCGTAAAGTGTTTCAGCCGGTTCACCGCGAAAAGCTCGCGCTCGCCGTAGTGCTCCTCTTCCTCTTCTTCAGCGGTGTCGGTACGCAGCTTATTCAGGCTGCGATTGGTATGAGCGTGGGCCGCTAGTTTTGTCATTCTTGGAATTTTTTGAATTGCGATACTTTTCTCATTTTTTCGAGCAAGGGGATTCTCCGCATGCGCTTCCTCCTCGCGCCCGGCGCCACGCCCGCCACAGCAGGAAGACCTCCAGCGGCCCGAGGACCA
>CAYTAW010000248.1:0-5602 GCA_964435675.1 uncultured Bdellovibrionales bacterium | reverse complement strand
GCTTAGAAACGGGTGCGAAGCGACGCGCACGATTAAGACCAGATCTTCGCCGGGAAGATTTTTTGCGCGCAGCCTAATGACGCTGCCATTACGCACTCCCGGCGGAATGCGCACCGATACCTTTCGCTGGCCCTCGGGTTCGGGGATCTCGATTGAACGCTTGGCTCCCAAGATCGCGTCGCGAATAGATATCGATACTTCAATTACTGAAACGCGTTTGATAGTGGATCCCTCGGCTCTTTCTTCGCGCCGATCTTTCGAATGCTTCCCTTCTTCTCCGATGCCGAGCGTCGAACGCAACATGTCGCGCATACGCGAGCTGACTTTGCGAATCGTGCGTGAAGTGTCGAACACGGGCTGCGCACCGGGGGCAGCGTTGTTGTTCCGAGTGGGGCGCGCATTCTGTGCCCGCTGCGTTCGCTGGTGATCGCGACGGGTTCCGGAGCGAAACTTTTGAGCGCGCTCATACGCTTCGAAGCCGCGCGATATATCCTCGCGCTGACGGCTGTCTAAATTTGCGTCAAACGCAGCTTTTCGTTTCGGATCGGAAAGGACTTCGTATGCTTCAGCGATGCGCCGAAAGCGTTCCGTGTTGGATTGTCCGGGATTAAGATCTGGGTGATAGCGGCGCGCAAGAATGCGATAGGCACGGCGAATCTCATCGACCGAAGCCGAAGAGTTTAAGCCGAGAACTGAATAGTGATTTTCCATAATCCGCGTCATCGCCAGCGTAATGCCCCGTCTCGTCGCAAAGGCGAAGCAATAGGCTCGTATCTCATGAAATACTCGAAAAAGCGCAGCTTTCGCAAGGAAGAATACGTAGACGTGCAGGTATTAGGTCTTTCGCCGGGTGCGCAATGTGTGTCGGCGAGTTGAAGGAAGCTTGAAAGGGAGCATGTATTTAACGCTAAAATGTGCGGTCTTGGCGATGGGGGCGGCGAGAGAAGCGATTGAGCAATTGCGATTCAATCTGTATAATCAAGAGCTGCCGTAATACGGACCGGAGATATGTCGCGCAAATCCCTTATTAAAATTGGAATTAGCATAGTAATGCTGGCGCTCGTTCTCTGGTCGGTGGACCTGAATGAGCTCCGGAACAATCTGCATACCGTGCCGCTTGCGACGGCGCTTACATTGATTGTTGGATATGCGTTTTCTCAAGTTTTGAGCGCGCTCCGTTGGTGGATTGTGACACGCGGAGCGGGTATAGACAGCCGCTTTTTGACGGCAGTGAGCGCTTCATTTGTCGGCATGTACATCAACGTCTTTGGCCTCGGAACACTCGGAGGCGATCTTGCGCGCGCCGTGCTTCTAACCGGTGATAATCAAAAGCGCCAGACAAGTCTCGCTACGGTAGTCGCCGATCGCGCTTTCGGACTGGCTGTTCTGCTGTTGATCGGAATTGTTTCGTCTCTGTTTTTTTATTCAGAAAAGCTCAGCACGAGCATGCTATCGGCGGCTGTTGGCTTGGTGATTGCGGTCGCTCTGGGATGGTTTGTGGCCCCGACCTTGATTGGTCGTTTTTTCGGGAGAACCAAGCTCAACCAATTAATGCAGCGCTTGGCGCAAGGGTTTCCCCGGGATCTAAAGATCCTGGCGCTGATGTTCGTCGTTGCAGCAATATTTCACTTGGTACAGATCGCTCTTTTTGGAATCTTGGCTGAGGGGCTTGGGGCTTCCATCCCTCTGGGGTACCTATTAGTGACTATCCCATTCGCGAATATCGTTTCGACGCTGCCGTTGAGCTGGATGGGGCTCGGTGTGCGTGAGAATATTTATGTATTTTTCTTCGTCCCGCAGTTTTTAACGCACGAACAAGCCGTTGTGTGTGGTGCGTTGTGGCTAGTTGCGATGACCGCGACGAGCGCAATCGGCGGTGTCGTTGCCGTGGCCGGCGGCAGCTTGAAACTTGTTAAGGCTTCGCAGGGGTAAAAAGGATTTCGTCGATGCGGCCGCTATTTTTCCACATATCGGCAATGTCGGCGGAGACATTAATTGGCCTAAATGAAAAGAGTCCTTGAACGGCTGCCGACTTGATAGCTTTGAAATCATTGTATAAGACGGCGACATCCCGGCTGCAGTGTCCCTTTAAGTCAACTGTAATTCCATTCTCTTCGAACGACAGCTCGAAATTTCCGCTCCGCAAACTTCGCAATGCCGAAATGGCGGCGCTTCCGCGCGCGCCAGCGGGAAGGATTTCAAATGTAAAACCGGCCTCCCTGGCTACAGTTTCTATCGCCTCCATTTGTTGATAATTTTTGAGCTGGTTAAGGACCGATTGCGCGGCGAAATTACTTCGTAGTTCATTTCCCCGCACCGAGAAGGCGATTCCTGCCGGTCGAACGAGGGCGAGCTCCTCCCGCAATTCCTGGGGGAGAGAGCCCATCTCCCTTCTCTGCGTGCGCGTCGCGCTGGGGAGTATATTTACATCTAATCCGAGATCGTTTACCCGGGGAGCTTCTCTGGTGGTGACGAATGAACCGCGCGATAAAAAGGCAAATAAATTCATAGAGCTATAATTCTTCTCTAACGCGAAATTGATCTTATACGATTATTATGACCTTGCGGGAGAAGCAGGTAGCATTTCTATACTGGTATTATTAGAAAGAATCACCAGTCAATGTTTCGAAGTGAGAATAAATAGTTAGGTCGATACGTTTGAGGATGAATCTGAATGGCCTGTCATTTTCCATCAGAAAGCTTCGTAGGGAAGGTTATTTTATTTCGCGCCTCTGCTGATGAGCTTCATTTGGCCGCGAAGGCGGCTGTGGGTTATGACTGGTGGGTGGAGGAGATGCGCGCCGCTGACGCGCGGCTAATTCTGTCCGAGATGGGAGCTCTGCATCAGGCGAGAGATTTCGATGAATGTTTCGGATTTCACCGTGAGATCCCTCATTCGGGCAAGGTGCTCGGCGGAGCAATTATGCTATCTATTGGGGATGGTGTGTATGTGAACGGAACAAGTCAGGCGTACGGCAAGCTGCCGCGGGAGCCAAGTGAGGCGCTTTTGAAAAGACATTTTGAAGCGCTCAATCGCCACGTACGTGTTCATTTTGGCTCCGAGATGTGATCCCGCGGGTGAGGCGAATCTTCATTAGCGGAGTTTGTGCTGCAGAATTTGTTTAGCAGGATTTACTTAACAAGATTTATTTAACGGAGTGAATGCGGGTCGTGAAGAATTTTCCGCCACTTACCTCTTGCGGGTTAAAGGTCACTACAAATGGCGCGGTTTCACCGTCTTTGACCGTTGTCTTCCCTTTTGACGCGTTCGCTTCAATGTCCTCGATCATTTCCAACGAGAGTGATTTTATTTTTGACTGCGCGAGCGGAGAAGAAACGAGGACTTTTTTCTGAGCGATAACTTTTCCCGATCCATCAAAAACCAAACCGTCTAAATGCACTTGGCGCAGTTGCTTGCCGGAATTGTTTTTGACTCTTCCAGAGATTGCGAAGATTTTATCGCCGGAATCGAGCGTCAACTTGCGCAAGTGTGCGTCAATTACTGCAAGTCCTGGGGGAGCGGTACGCGGAAGGCCGGGAATTATCGATGTAATGGTTTCTTCGCTGTGCAGCGGGTTTAGTTTCAAAATTGAACTGAGTGCAACGAGCGCTACGCAGAACAAGAGAAGCGGCGCGGCGATGATCATCGCCGCTTGCCAGCGGCCGGTCGGCAACGAGAATTTCATCCGCTTTACGGAATCGAGGAGCAGCTGGCGCTTTTGAATCGAGACTTCACCCTTTTTCGTTCCGGCCGCTAGCGATGGGGATGGCATCGGCGAGGGGCCGGGCGACGTTGCGGATGCCATTTTCTTTTTGATGCCGAAACTTGGGAACTGACCAAATGTGGAAGATTTGGGTACATCGAAAGCGCCACTTCTCTTTTCCGGTGAAGATTCGCCGGCAGCGGTCGACGATTGCTCTAAGCCCAGGCTAATCTGTTTTGGTTCGAGGAGATCTCTTTTTGCGGCAGGCTCCGCTCTGACCGTGTTCACGTCGGCTTGCTCTTCAACCGGCGCGGATTCGTGCGGCGCACCAATAGTCCAGCCTGACTCGACTATGCGTGGAATGTCAAAGCTGCGACTGGATGAAGTTTGCACTACCGGCGGCGGATCGTTCGGAACCACTTGCGGTTCGAAGTCTTCTTCGAAGGCATTGCTCACATAGGTGTCGGGAATCGGTTCGGTTGGCGCCGATGCGACAATTTCCGGAATTACCTGATGTTGGAACTCCACGAATTGTGGCGCTGGCGGGGGTTCTTCTTGTATCTGATTTTGAGTCTGCTGTTCTGATTCACTCTCGTTCTCTACTCTGAATATGGTATCGCACTGCGAGCAGTGAAAGCGTGGATCTGCATGCCCCTCGAGAGCAGCTACGGGGAGAGAGAATCGGGTTTGGCAGGAGGGGCATTGAATGACGCAGCTATCCGCAGTCGCAACAGGGGGTGTAACCCACTGTTTTTCGGGATGCCTTTGAGATGAAATTTCTTCGTCCACAAAAAAACGTCTGTGTAAAGCCTGACTCAAGGTAATACCTCTATAAGATTCAATTTTCTCAAAAAACGGTGCTCGTGGTTGAATCCTTCATTCTTTAGCTAACCTTACGTTATAATTAGATCTTACGCTATCCATAAAATTTTGTTTGCCATACCCTAGTCCCCCGGACAACCGGCGGCGGGAGTGATATGGTGGGCTGCCGTAAAGGCAGGGGGGAAAGTCGTGCATAATCGGCGCTCAAAGCAAGATCACAGGAAGGGTAATAAGGGTCGCTCCGAAGCGCCCGGCACACGAATTGTTATCGGTAGAAATGCGGTAGGCACCGTGCTCTGCGAACCGAGTCGAGTCATTAAATTGCTGGTGGCGTCTGATGAACGTGGACGTGCCGGTGCGCTTTTGAAAATAGCGCAGCAGTCTGATGTGGAGGTCGAATTCTGTTCGAAGCAAGCGCTCTCGCAGCGCACTCTCTCGGATTCACATCAGGGTTTTGCCGCTATCGTAAAGGCGCGGCCGCTCGGAAGCCGCCAGGAATTGCTCAACGTTTTTTCCGATCGTGAGAATTTTTTGCTGTTAGCCCTCGACGGCGTTACTGACCCGCATAACGTCGGCGCAATACTGCGCGCAGCCGAATGTTTTGCCGTCGACGGCGTGGTTTGGTCGAAAAACCGTTCTTCGGGAATTACTCCGGCAGTCACCAAGGTTGCAGTTGGCGCCACAGAGTTGGTTCCGTTATATGAAGTTTCGAATTTGGCGGACACGCTTTTTGCTCTCGAAGACCAGTCGGAAGCTGTGATCGCGTGCGCCGATGGAGGCCCCGACTCGCTGGCTCTCTCTGAGTTTTCGCGTCCGGACAAATGCATCCTGGTTTTGGGAAGTGAGGGGGGCGGGGTAAGCGATCTAATCATGCGGCGCGCTGGCGCGAAGATCCGAATACCAATGCACGGACACATCGATTCGTTAAATGTGTCTCAAGCTGCCGCCGTCATGCTGCACATGTTGGTCCAATAATATATCAATTGGGGAGACATGCTGCGGCGGTTTCGCAAGCTGCCTATTGCAGCCCTCCGTTCTCGCTGTCCCATCGATAGTGTTTTCCCGTTCCTTTAGGA